>CAJAOB010000405.1 GCA_903941205.1 uncultured Burkholderiales bacterium
ATTTCAGTATGCCGGCCAGGATTCGCAGCATCGGCTTGCCAGTTACTTTCTCTGGTTGAATCCGACCCAAGCCTTGGGCTTGTTATCGCCCGATTTTCGTGCGGGGCTTGATGAAGAGTCTTTATACGCCCCGCTGATGCAGACCTTGACGCAGTTACCGGGCGATGTGGAACCGCTGAACCAGATGCTGTATATGGAATGCAAGCATTTCCTGGCGGATCACAACTTGAACTACACGGACAAGATGGGCATGGCCGCAGGCGTGGAGGTGCGGGTGCCTTTGCTGGATCTGGACCTTGTGCGACTGGCCGGATCGTTGCCGATAGGCATGAAACAGCGCGGCAGAGTCGGCAAGTGGGTATTCAAGAAGGCAATGGAGCCGTATTTGCCGCACGATGTGATCTACCGGCCGAAAACCGGGTTCGGCGTGCCTCTTCGTCGATGGCTCCAGGGTGTCTTGAGGCCTTTGGTGGACGATGTTCTTTCCGATAAGAGTGTCCGATCACGAGGGGTATTTGATCCAGCGGCCGTGAGCCAGCTGGTAAGGGCAGACCGAGCGGGCCAGGTGGACGCGTCCTACACCATTTTCGGTATGGCCTGTCTTGAGCTTTGGTGCAGGCAATACATCGACGGCGCGTATGCGCTGGATGCCGCACTTTGATTGACTTGATACCCAACGGATATTCTTCATGCGACAAATTGTGCAACACATGGGTTCTGGGCTCACGGAAGTGCTGGAGGCGCCGATGCCGACGGCTCAGTCCGGAGCATTGCTGATTCAAACAACGCGCAGCCTCATTTCTGCCGGCACCGAGCGTATGTTGGTCGGCTTCGGTAAGGCAGGCTGGATTGACAAGGCGCGTCAGCAGCCTGACAAGGTCAAAATGGTGCTGGAAAAGGTACAGACCGATGGGCTGATGACCACGGTCGAGGCCGTGCGTTCGAAATTGGCGCAGCCTTTGCCTTTGGGTTACTGTAATGTGGGCGTGGTGGACCACGTGGGGGCGGGTGTCGAGGGCTTCAGCGTTGGCGATCGTGTGGTCTCCAACGGCCCGCATGCAGACGTCGTGAGGGTACCGAGGAATCTCTGCGCGCGCATTCCTGATGGGGTGGACGATGAGTCCGCTTCATTTGTGGTTCTGGCCAGCATCGGTCTGCAGGGCATCCGACTGGCCCAGCCAACACTGGGCGAGGCATTTGTGGTGACGGGTGTGGGCTTGATTGGCCTGTTGACGGTGCAATTGCTGCGTGCCCACGGGTGTCGCGTACTGGCAATCGACTTTGACGATTCAAAGCTGGCGTTGGCCCGGCAGTATGGCGCTGAAACCTGCAATCCAGGGCGAGGTGAAGACCCAGTGTCAGCCGGAATAGCTTTTAGTCGAGAGCAGGGGGTTGATGGCGTCATCATCACCGCGTCCACACATTCCAACGAGCCTGTGACGCAAGCGGCACGCATGAGTCGCAAGCGGGGGCGCATTGTGCTTGTCGGTGTGACGGGTCTGGAGTTGAGTCGGACCGACTTTTATGAAAAAGAATTGACCTTTCAGGTGTCTTGCTCCTATGGCCCCGGACGTTATGACCCAAGTTATGAAGAACGTGGTCAAGACTACCCCGTGGGTTTTGTTCGCTGGACGGAACAGCGGAATTTCGAAGCGGTCCTAGACATGCTGGCCAGTGGTCAATTGGATGTGAAGCCGCTGATCACTCATCGCGTCGCATTTGAGGAGGCGCAGCGCGCATACAAAACGCTGACAGAGGACAAGAGCGCGCTGGGCATTGTTCTGCAATACGAATCTCCCATGGCTGAGCGAGCCGTACGGACCGTGGCGTTGGGGGCGCCTGTTCATTATGAGGCGCATCGCCCCGTGCTGGGTTTCGTCGGTGCGGGCAACTATGCCTCGCGTATGTTGATTCCCGCTTTCAAATCTACTGGTGCGCAGTTCCACACGATTGTGACGTCAGGCGGCATCAATGGCGTGGTTCACGGCGTGCGGGGTGGTTTTACGGAAGCGTCGACGGACTTCAGCGCTTTATTGGACAATGACGTGGTCAATACGATCGCCATCGTGACGCGGCATGACAGTCATGCGAGTTTTGTCACGCAGGCTTTGAAGGCTGGCAAGAGCGTGTTTGTGGAAAAGCCACTGGCTATCGATCATGCGCAGCTGATCGAGGTTCGAGAGGCGTATGAACAGGCACATCAAGCCGGGCCAGGGCCGCAACTGATGGTCGGTTTTAACCGGCGGTTTGCGCCGCAGGTGCAGAAGATGAAGACGTTGCTTGCGTCCGTTAGGGAGCCCAAGTCTTTCATCATGACAATGAACGCGGGAGCCATTCCGGCCAGCCACTGGACGCAGGACGTTTTTGTGGGGGGGGGACGGATCATTGGCGAGGCTTGCCACTTCATCGATCTGATGCGCTTTTTCACAGGGAGCCCGATAGTTTCGCTGCAGGTGCGTCGCATGGGGGAGGCCCCCGGTGTAGATGTGACGGAAGACAAGGCCTCAATCACTTTAGGTTTTGCAGATGGCTCCTTTGGCACGGTCATGTACCTTGCCAACGGTGCGGCGAGTGTCCCGAACGAGCGGTTCGAAGTTTTCTCTGCTGGGCGTGTGTTGCAGCTGGACAATTTCCGCAAGCTGAAGGGTTATGGTTGGACCGGCTTCGACAAACTGAATCTATGGAAGCAGGACAAGGGGCAGAAGGCCTGCGCGGAGGCGTTCTTGCGGGCAGTGGAAACGGGCGTTCCGGCGATCCCGCCGGAGGAAATTTTCGAAGTGGCGCGTGTCACGATCGAAGCCGCTGAACAGCTGCGCAGACAATGAAGCTGCGAACACGGTTTGCGCTGTACTTCCATACCCTGAGGTACTTGAAGCCAGTTCAGGTCTGGGGGCGTGTGGCGTTCCGTTTGCGTTCGCCCCATCCGGATTTGCGGCCGGCGCCTTCCCCGCGAGGCTTGGTTGCGGGGTGGTGTGCTCCTGTCCCTCGCGAACAAAGCCAGCTGACAGAAGGGCGGTTCCGCTTCCTGAACGTGGAACATGAAATCGCCTCAGCCGAAGATTGGAATTCGCAGACGCTTGAGAAGCTCTGGCTGTACAACTTGCATTACTTCGATGATCTGAATGCCC
>CAJAOB010000406.1 GCA_903941205.1 uncultured Burkholderiales bacterium
CACGCCCTGGCGACCCAGGCCGACCCAGCCGGGTCCATAGCCAAGAATGGATTGCACGTCGAGGCGATCGGGCTGGAGTTTCATGGTTCGATTTCTCGTGCAGTTAGGCTTGAATGCCAGGGCGTTAGGGCAGACAGAGCGGCTGCGCGCGGGGTCGTCGATCGCGGTGTTTGCTACATTTTATGTGGTCAAATTGAAGGTTACGCTTTGCCGTGTCCAAGGCAGGTTTTGTTACTACGGCATACAACGCTCGGGCATCGCCTGTGCAAAGGTTCCTCTCATGCAAACGTCCTCGAAACTCATCAAAAAATCATCCAAGCTGGCCAACGTCTGCTACGACATTCGCGGCCCCGTGATGGAGGCGGCCCGGCAGATGGAGGAGGAGGGCCAGAAGATCATCAAGCTCAACATTGGCAATCTGGCGGTGTTCGGTTTTGATGCGCCCGAGGAAATTCAGCAGGACATGATTCGCAACCTGCCCAACTCGGCGGCCTATTCGGACTCCAAGGGCATTTTTGCCGCCCGCAAGGCGGTGATGCACGAGACGCAGAAGCAGGGTATCAAAGGCGTGGCGCTGGATGATATTTACTTGGGAAATGGCGCCAGCGAGTTGATTGTCATGGCTACCAACGCCCTGCTCAATGACGGCGACGAATTGCTGCTGCCTGCGCCCGATTACCCGCTCTGGACCGCCGCGGTCAGCCTCTCGGGCGGCACGCCGGTGCATTACCTGTGCGACGAAGCCAACGGCTGGATGCCTGATCTGGCCGACATCCAGCGCAAGATCACGCCGAACACCAAGGGCATCGTGGTGATCAATCCGAACAACCCGACCGGCGCACTTTATTCGGACGACTTGCTGCGCGAGATCATCAAACTTGCCAGACAGCACAATCTCGTGATCTTTGCCGACGAGGTCTACGACAAGGTCTTGTACGAAGGCGCAAGGCACACGGCCATTGCCAGCCTTTCGGACGACATCCTCACCTTGACGTTCAACTCATTGTCCAAGAGCTACCGATCTTGCGGCTACCGCGCTGGCTGGATGGTGGTATCCGGTGACAAGAAGCGCGCCAGGGACTATATCGAAGGCTTGAACATGCTGTCGAGCATGCGTTTGTGCGCCAATGTGCCGGGCCAATGGGCCATCCAGACAGCCTTGGGCGGGCATCAAAGCATCAACGATCTGGTGGGCGAGGGGGGGCGCTTGCGCCGGCAGCGCGACATTGCACATGAACTCATTACCGCCATTCCCGGTGTGACTTGTGTCAAGCCAAGTGCTGCGCTTTACATGTTTCCGCGGCTTGATCCAGCGATCTATCCGATTGCCAATGACCAACAATTTATTTATGAAATGTTGCAGGAAACCAAGGTCTTGCTTGTGCAGGGGACGGGTTTTAACTGGCCCACGCCAGACCACTTCCGGATCGTATTTTTGCCGCATGAAGATGACCTGCGAGAAGCGATTGGCCGTGTTGCCAGGTTTCTTGAGAGCTATCGGAAGCGGTCTCGGCCTGCGCCTGCACTGAGCTCGGTCAAGGCTGCCGCCTGACGCCGTTTGCGAGAGCGAGCCATCGTCACGCGCCTGCACTTTTCGTTTTCTATTAGCGCTGTGTTTCCTTTTCTCGTCTTAATCAATTAATCAAGCAATGAAATCTAGCAATCTGGCGCCCATCAAGGTGGGTCTTCTAGGCATCGGGACGGTTGGCGGCGGCGTGTTCAAGGTATTGAATCGCAACCAGGAGGAAATCTTGCGACGCGGCGGCCGCGGCATCGAAATCACCATGGTGGCAGATCTCGACACGGCGCGTGCGCAAGCTCTGGTTGGGCCCCATGTGCAGGTGGTCAGCGATGCGCGAGCTGTCATCTCCAATCCCGAGATTGACATCGTCGTCGAGTTGATCGGCGGTTATGGTATTGCCCGTCAACTGGTGATGCAAGCCATCGATGCGGGCAAGCACGTGGTGACGGCCAACAAGGCATTGCTTGCCGTGCATGGGACTGAAATTTTTGCTGCTGCGCACCGCAAGGGCGTCATGGTGGCATTTGAAGCGGCGGTAGCTGGTGGTATCCCCATCATCAAGGCGCTACGCGAGGGCCTGACGGCCAACCGCATCGATTGGATCGCCGGCATCATCAATGGCACGACCAATTTCATCTTGAGTGAAATGCGGGACAAAGGCCTGGATTTCGATGTCGTGCTCAAAGAAGCGCAGCGTCTGGGGTACGCGGAAGCCGACCCGACCTTTGACATCGAAGGCGTGGATGCCGCCCACAAGGCCACTCTGATGGCCTCAATCGCTTTCGGCATTCCGGTGCAGTTTGACAAGGCCTATGTCGAGGGAATCACCCAGCTTGACGCGCAGGACATCAAATACGCCGAGCAACTCGGCTATCGGATCAAGCTCTTGGGCATTGCCAAGCGAGCCGCCGGAGGCATCGAGTTGCGCGTTCATCCAAGCCTGATTCCAGGCAAACGCCTGATTGCCAATGTCGAGGGAGCCATGAATGCCGTCATGGTTCAAGGCGATGCCGTCGGCACCACACTGTATTACGGCAAGGGCGCTGGCAGCGAGCCGACAGCCAGTGCCGTGATCGCAGATTTGGTGGACATCACGCGTTTGCACACCGCCGACGCTGCCCAGCGCGTGCCGCATCTGGCTTTCCAGCCAGACGCCATGAGCGACGCACCGGTGCTTCCCATCAGCGAGGTGGTCACAAGTTACTACCTGCGCTTGAAGGTGGCTGACGAGGCTGGCGTGCTGGCCCGTGTGACAGGTCTGCTGGCCAACGCCGGCATCAGCATCGACGCGGTCTTGCAGCGTGAAGCCGATGAAGTCGGCGGTGAAGGAGCTACGCAGACGGACCTGATCATTCTCACGCATGAATGCGTTGAAGCCAGGATGAATGCCGCCATGGCGCAAATCCAGGCCCTGCCCAGTGTGCTTGCGCCTATCACACGGATCCGCAAGGAGGAACTGGCCTGATGCGCTACGTTTCTACCCGCGGTCACGCCGACCGCAGGCGTTTTTGCGAGATTCTCCTTGAAGGCCTCGCGCCTGATGGCGGGCTTTACCTGCCAGAGGCTTATCCGTTTGTAGACGCAGCCACGCTTGCCGCCTGGCGCGCCGTCTATCTCGAGCAAGGATATGCCGATCTGGCCTTCGAAATTTTGTCGCTCTACATTGACGACATCCCGGCAAAAGATTTGCGAGCCTTGTGCCGCAAGACCTACACGGCGGAGGTGTTCGGCACGCGCGAAATCGTGCCGCTGAAAAAGCTCGAAGCTGGCTTTTATCTTGAGGCCCTGTCCAATGGCCCGACCCTGGCCTTCAAGGACATGGCCATGCAGCTTTTGGGCAACTTGTTCGAGTACGAACTCGCGCGCCGCAACGAAGAGCTGAACATTTTGGGAGCCACCAGCGGGGACACGGGCAGCGCCGCGGAATACGCCATGCGCGGCAAGAAAGGCGTGCGCGTATTCATGACCTCGCCGAACGGTCGCATGAGCCCGTTTCAGCAAGCGCAAATGTTCAGTCTCATGGACGAGAACATCCACAACATAGCCATCGAG
>CAJAOB010000407.1 GCA_903941205.1 uncultured Burkholderiales bacterium
AGCCACCGACCACAACATCCTGCGCAAATCCGGCTTCACAGTCTCAAGCCCGCGATCCCCCTGGAAAATCCGCGACAAAATCACCTGCGTCAACACCGCACTACTCGACGCCTCTGGCACCCGCCGCCTATTCATCCACCCGAGATGTAAAGAATTAATAAAATCCCTGCGCACATTGACCTACGCACCCGGCACAGGCCTCCCAAACAAGAACTTGGGCGTAGATCACGCATTCGATGCTCTGGGATATATGTGCCTGCAGGTCTTCAACCTGGCAAAACCCGAAAACATGGGCAAGACCAACTATCGTGTGTGGTAGTAGCCGGTACTTTTTATGGCCAAGAAACCCACCAAGGCCCAGAAAAAAGTATCAAAGGTGATGCGCGAGTACGGCAAAGGTGAACTGCGCTCGGGCAGCAAGAAAGGCCCGGTGGTGAAGTCCCGCAAGCAGGCAATCGCCATCGCCATGAGCGAGGCCGGCATGAAAAAACCCACCAAAAAAGGTAAGAAGTAATGGCTAAGCCCGGTTTGTATAGCAACATCGCCGCAAAACGCAAGCGCATCGCAGCCGGCAGCGGCGAAACCATGCGCAAGCCTGGCTCTAAGGGCGCCCCCACCGCTGCCGCCTTCAAAGCCGCCGCCAAGACCGCCAAAAAGCCCACCAAAAAAGGCAAAAAGTAGCCTCAATCCCTTTACATCGAGGCCACCATGCAGCTACTTAACTCTCTATCCATCAATACCCCCTACCCCAGTCCTTACGGCAATGGGGGAGGAGCTAGTGCTGCTGGGGCCACCGATGCCTTTGGCCGGATCCGAACATGCGACCCTCTTACCCTTTTCGATTCCAGCCACCGTTACCGCGATAACGGCCTGTGGGATACGGACCTTGCAACAGGTGGCACCGCAACTTTTGACGCAAATGCCGGCCTGATCAATCTTGCCGTAACAGCGGCATCCGGCTCATCCGTCATCCGCGAAACCACCAAATGCTTCTCTTACCAGCCGGGCAAATCCCTGCTGGTGATGACCACCTTCACCTTTAACGCCGCCAAGACCAACCTCCGCCAGCGCGTCGGCTA
Organism: uncultured Burkholderiales bacterium; assembly: GCA_903941205.1. Taxonomy (GTDB): domain Bacteria; phylum Pseudomonadota; class Gammaproteobacteria; order Burkholderiales; family Burkholderiaceae_C; genus Polaromonas. The sequence continues at coordinate 1,080 of CAJAOB010000407.1, forward strand.
TTACGGCGCCTCCAACGGCATGTACCTGGAGCTGGACAACAGCACCATCTCTTTCGTCGAACGCAGTTCTTCCACCGGTTCCCTTGTCGAAACCCGCGTAACCCAATCCAACTGGAACATCGACCGTCTCGACGGCAGCGGCCCTTCCAATCTGACGCTCGACCCAACCAAATCTCAAATCCTGTGGATGGATATCGAGTGGCTGGGACTTGGGACGGTACGCATGGGCTTTGTCATCAACGGCAAATTCATCCACTGCCACTCTTTCCACCACGCCAACATCATCACCTCGACCTACATCACCACAGCTTCGTTACCTCTTCGCTACGAAATTACCAACACGGCCGCCACCGCTAGCAGCAGCACGCTGAAACAGGTCTGCTCGACGGTTCTATCCGAGGGCGGCTACGAATTGCGGGGCCTTCAACAAGCCATCGGCACCCCCATCAACTCTCCCACAACGCTCGCAACAAGTGGCACCTACTACCCGATCATTTCTCTCCGCCTAAAAGCCACTGCTTTAGACGCCATCGTCATTCTCACGGCCATCTCTCTACTGGGCGTAAGCACTAACACCAACTACAACTGGCGTGTTGTAGCCAGCCCAACCACTACAGGCGGCACCTGGGTCAGTGCCGGCACCAATTCAGGCGTCGAGTACAACCTAACCGGCACGGCCACAGCAAGCGGCCGCATCTTGGCTCAAGGTTATTTCAGCGCATCTACCCAAAGTTCCCCCAGTATTGACATTTTGAAGGAGGCCTTGTTTAAGTTCCAACTGGAACGCAACGGACTCACGAGCACGCCTTACGAATTGAGCCTTGTTATGACGGGTAGCACCGCCACCTGTGCTGTACACGCATCCCTGGACTGGGAGGAAATTAGCCGCTAATGACCATCCACACCTACCAGGGCTACCCCAACTTCATCGAGGTCGATGCCGAAACCGGCTTCACTGAAGTGACGTTCAGTTTCAAAACCCCCCGCGAAGCCGCACTATTTGCCGGCTTCATGGGCAACGTCTTCACCGGCATCGAAGTGTTGGTAGACGTCGATGACGACATCGAGGAGGACCCCGACGATGATTGAGTATCGCGGCGAACAATTCTCCGGCTACAACAAGCCCAAGCGCACCCCCAACCACCCGAAAAAGTCCCACGTGGTGCTCGCCAAGGAAGGCGACACGGTAAAACTCATCCGTTTCGGTCAGCAGGGCGTGTCTGGCTCACCAGCACAAAAAGGAGAATCAGCGTCAGACAAAGCCAGAAGGGCATCATTTAAGGCCAGACACTCAAAAAATATCGCAAAGGGCAAAATGAGCGCCGCGTGGTGGTCAAGCGTGACCAAATGGTGACTAGTTTTCCTGCTGGTGAATCCAGGTCTTGAGTTCCGCCACGTATTCGCGCAGCTCTTGGGCTTTTGCGGCGTGCCACCCGTTTCCGGTTTGTCTGTACAACTCGCCGTGCCGGTCTATCGCCATCAGCATCTGATGGATTAGCACATTCCACGGTGCCCGGACAGGTGTATTCCACTCGCGCATCGTAAAGACGCCGGGTTTACTGCCAAAATAGGAAAGAAGTAGGAGTTAAACCGTGGTGTACAGCGCCAACATCCCCCCAACTGGCGCTGTCGTCAGCGAGTCCCCATTTGTCCGCAACCTGGACGTCATCGCCATGATGCCGGACTGGGGCGTAATGGCTGCCGTCACCCGAGGCACCAACTACATCCGCGACCTCGCCGAAACGTACCTCCCCCAAGAACCCCGCGAAGACCAAGACGCCTACACCACCCGCGTCGATCGGTCCGTACTGTCGCCGTACACCAGCCGCCTAATCGAAACCGCTGCTGGCGCAATCCTGCGTAAACCCATCCATATCGAGGGCGACCAGTATTGGCTGGACATGGCCCAGAACATCGACGGCCTTGGCTCCAGCATCAATGAATACGCCCGCCGCGCCCTTGTCAGCAGCCTGACCTTCGGCCACAGCGCCATTTTGATCGACTACCCACCGGCAACCGGCGCCATCAATCTGGCGGAAGAACGGGCAATGGGCCGCCGCCCCTACTTCGTCCACGTGGATGCCCCCCAAATCTGGGGCTGGCGCAAAGAAGACGGTACCAACCGCCTCCTGCAGGTCCGCATCCACGATTACGACGTCCGCCCGCTGAACGAATTCGGCGAAGAGCAGATCGAGCAAATGCGGGTGATCTACCCGGGCCGCTACGACCTGTACACGCTGGGCCAGGAAGTCGTTGAATTCACGGCAACCGGCGGCTACAGCCTGGACGAAATCCCCCTGGTGCCGATCTACAGCAACCGCCGGGGCCTTTTGATTTCCCAGCCACCGCTGCTGGACATCGCCAACCTGAACATCACCCATTACCAAAGGCAGGCCGACCTAATCCACGCCCTGCACATCGCTGCAATGCCCACGCTGGTGCTGGAGGGCTGGGACGACACGACTGGCCCTGTGGCGATGGGCGTCAACTACGCCATCTCGATGACACCGGGCAACAAGGCGTAC
>CAJAOB010000408.1 GCA_903941205.1 uncultured Burkholderiales bacterium
GACGTTCCATTATCTGGAACTGGGCTGCGGTCAGGGTTTTGGGCTCGCGTTGATGGCGGCGGCCAATCCGCGCGGGCGCTTTGTTGGCGTCGATTTCAACCCGGAACATGTGGATCATGCCCGTCGTCTGGCGCGCGCGGCCGGCCTCGACAATGTTGAGTTCGTGGAAGGCGATTTCGCGGCGATGGCCGCGAACTGGCCAGATAAGCTTGGCCGGTTCCACTATGTTGCCTTGCACGGCATCTATTCGTGGATCCCGGCGGCCATGCGGCAGGCCGTGGTGGATTGCATCGCCCATGCGACGCGCCCCGGCGCGATGGTGTACCTCAGCTACAACACCACCCCGGGCTGGTTGCCGATGGTGCCTTTCCAGCATGTCGCGCGCCGTCTGGAAATGCACGCAGCCACGCCGGGCCAGGCGGCGCTTGGGGATGCTGCGGGCCTTTTCAAGGCCATGGCTGCGGCAAACAGCCCGTTGTTTTCGGTTCTGCCGACCCTTTCGTCGCGCATCGATGCCATTCCGGGTTTGAAAAGCGCCTATGCAGTGCAGGAGTATCTGCACGATAACTGGACCCCGCTGTGGTTCAGTCAGACCGCGCAGGAGCTTTCCCAGGCTAAGCTGGCATTCGTTGGCAGTGCCACACTGGCCGAGGCGCTGATGCCGGCCCTGCTGCCCCCGGCCATGCGCGACATCGTGAACGCGCAGCAAGACCCGCTGTTGCGGCAGGACGTGATGGATTGCCTGCTGGTCCAGGGGTTTCGCCGTGACATATTCTGCCGGGGGCCTCGGCGTCCGTTCCAACCAGGGCCCGGACAGCTTCTGGATCAGCGCGTCCAACTGGCGCGCATGCAGGTGTCTGGGGATGTGACCATCACCACCAACGCGGGTGCCGTGACATTGCCGGCGGACGTCGTGGCGGCCTTTGTCGATGCGTTGACGCACGGTTCCAGGACCCTTGGCGAGCTTGCCAGCTTGCCCGGCTTACCCGCCGGGAGCCTCAACAGCCATCTGCAGACCCTGCTGCTGCTGCATGTCGGTGTGCTTCGGCTTGTCGCCGAAGCAGGGCAGGTGATGCAGCCGGCCCAGCAGTTCAATGCCGCCGTGGCAGCGGCCGTCGTCGATGGCGCGCCTTATGCTCACCTGGCCTCGCCGCTGACCGGATCGGGGCTGAGTGTGACCGATATTGATTTCATGCTGCTGGATGCCGTGCTCTCAGGTGCCGATGTCGAACCCGCGACCCTGGCCACCGCGCTTGGCCAATCGCTGGCAAGGCTTGGGCGCGGCCTCCTTCATGGCGGGCAAGTGCTTGAAGGCGAAGCCTACCAGGAACGGCTGGCCGTGCTGGTCGCCCGCTTTCTGAACGAAACTGTGCCCCGCTGGCGCGCACTTGGCATGATGGCGTGAACTGACCATGCGCATCTTGCTCGTCCACCAGAATTTTCCCGGCCAATTCAAGCATATCGTCCCCGCACTGCTTGCGCGAGGTGATGAGGTCGTGGCGATGGGCATGGGTGAATACGCGCCGCTAAAGGGAATGCGATATGTGCGCTCGCACGCGCGCATGGGCACGGGCAAGGATGGCCATCCCTGGTCGCGCGACTTTGACACCAAGGTTATACGTGGCGAGGCCACGTTCCGTAGCGCCATGACGCTGCGGGAAGCGGGCTTCACGCCCGATGTCATAGTTGCCCATCCGGGCTGGGGCGAGTCCATGTTCCTGCACACGGTGTGGCCAGAGGCCAGGATCGGGCTTTACTGCGAGTTCTTTTATCGTGCCGATGGCGCGGATACCAACTTTGATCCCGAGTTTCCGACGGCCCAGCCATTGGAAGACGCCGCTCGCCTTTTTGTCAAGAATGCCGGCAACTACCTCAGTTTCCAGCATGCCACGCGGTTCATGTCGCCCACCCACTGGCAGGCGGCAAGCTATCCAGAGTGGATTCAACCGCGCATCGCGGTGATCCGCGATGGCGTTGATACACTCGACGTCAAGCCGAACCCTGATGTTTCCCTGCGCCTGTCCAACGGGCTCAACCTTACCCGCGACGACGAAGTCATCACCTATGTTGCCCGCAATCTTGAGCCCTATCGGGGGTATCATAAGATGATGCGGGCACTGCCAGACCTGATGAAATTACGTCCGAATGCCCACTTCATCGTCGTGGGCGGTGATGGAACCAGCTACGGCGCTTTGCCGCCGGCGGGCAAATCGTGGAAGCAGATATATCTTGAGGAAGTCGAAGGACGAATTGATCGAGATCGCCTCCACTTTGTTGGTCATCTTCCGTATTCGACGTTCAAGGCCCTGCTCGCGCTCAGCCGCGTCCATGTCTACCTTACCGTTCCGTTCGTGCTTTCGTGGAGCCTGATGGAAGCGCTGGCGACAGGCTGCGCAATTGTCGCCA
>CAJAOB010000409.1 GCA_903941205.1 uncultured Burkholderiales bacterium
ACCCGCAGCACCGGCCCCTGGCGCAGCGCGACGCTGTCGCCCGCCTTGATCTCGCGCGCCGGCTTGACGTCCTGGGCGTTGACCTGAACCCGGCCCTTGTCGATTTCCTCGGCAGCCAGCGATCGCGTCTTGTAAAAACGGGCGGCCCACAGCCATTTGTCGATGCGCATTTTTTCCATGCGCTCAGTCTAGATCATGGCTTTTTGCTTTTTTGCCAACGGCGCACCAGCGCCGGTGCCACCAGGAGCACCGCCGAAATGGCCATCAGACTGCCTGACAGCGGCCGGGTGACAAAGGTGGACCAATCGCCCATGCTGATGGTCAGGGCCTGGCGCATGGATTGTTCTGCCATGGGTGCGAGGATCAGGCCGACGATCAGCGGCGCGGCCGGAAAGTCAAAGCGCCGCATCGCAAAGCCGATCAGGCCGAAGAAGTAAAGCAGGCCGACGTTGAACACCGAGTTGCCTGCGCCGTAAACGCCGGCCGTCGAGATGATGATGATGCCGGCGTAAAGCCAGGGTGGCGGAATCTTCAGCAGCTTGACCCACAAGCCGACCAGCGGCAGGTTGAGCACCAGCAGGATGACGTTGCCGATGTACAGGCTGGCGATCAGCGTCCAGACCAGGCCGCCTTGCTGGGTGAACAGCGTCGGGCCGGTCTGAATGCCGTAGCCCTGAAAGGCCGACAGCATGATGGCGGCCGTGGCCGATGTCGGTATGCCCAGCGTCAGCAGCGGCATCAGCACGCCGGCCGCGGCCGCGTTGTTGGCGGCCTCGGGGCCAGCCACGCCTTCGATGGCGCCTTGGCCGAATTCCTCGGGGTGCTTGCTGAGTTTTTTCTCTGTGTAATAAGACAGCAGGGTGGGCAGTTCGGCGCCGCCTGCGGGCATGGCACCGATGGGGAAGCCAAACAGTGCGCCGCGCAGCCAGGCTTTCCAGGAGCGGCCCCAGTCCTGCGCGCTGAGCCACAGGCTGCCGCTGACTTTCATCACTTCGCCGGCTTTGGACTCTTTGCCTTGCCAGGCCAGGTACAGGGCTTCGCCCACGGCAAACAGGCCGACGGCGGCGATGGTGACTTCGATGCCGTCGAGCATTTCGGTCTGGCCGAAGGTGAAGCGGGGCTGGCCGGTTTGCAGGTCCATACCGACCAGGCCAAACAGCAAGCCGGCCGTCAGGCTGGCAATGCCGCGCAGCACCGAATTGCCCAGCACCGCTGAGACGGCCACCAGCGACAGGATCATCAGGCTGAAGTATTCGGCCGGGCCAAAGGCCAGTGCGGCTTCAACCACCCAGGGTGCGACAAAGGTCAGGGCCAGCGTGCCGATGGTGCCGGCCACAAAGCTGCCGATGGCGGCTGTCGCCAGGGCCGGACCGGCGCGTCCGCGGCGGGCCATTTTGTTGCCCTCCAGCGCCGTCACCACAGAAGCTGATTCCCCTGGCGTGTTGAGCAGGATGGAGGTGGTGGAGCCGCCATAGGCAGCGCCGTAATAGATGCCGGCAAACATGACGAACATGCCGGTGGCCGGCACGTGGTAGGTCAGTGGCAGCAGCAGGGCAATGGTCAGAGCCGGGCCAATGCCGGGCAGCACGCCGACCAGGGTGCCGACAAAACAGCCGATGAAGCCGTACATCAGCGTCATCGGCTGAAGGGCATTGGCAAATCCGCCCATCAGGGAGTCAAGAGCATTCATGCGGAAACTTTCAGTCGGCCGGTCACAGGGGCCAGGCCACCGCGGGTCCGAGCCCGACGCCCAGAACCTGGGCAAACAAAATCCAGAAAATCAGGGCAATGCTGCCGCACACCAGGGCAGAGCGCCAGCCCAGACGCTCGTCAAAGGCGCGCGCCACACCCATGCCGCACAAGGTGGCCGGAATGACAAAACCAAAAGGTACCGCCAGCAGGACGAAGGCCACGCCGCCGCCCAGCAGCATCAGCATGCGCCGGTTGGCCCCTGGCAGGGGTTGCCCGTCGTCACCCAGCACGGCGTCCACCTGGCGCCCGCGCCAGGCGCTCACGCCATACAGCACCGCGATCACCAGCAAGACCCCCACCACCACCGCAGGGGTGAGGATGGGGCCCACGGGCATCTGGATCGGTGACTCGGGAATGAGCGTGACCTGCCAGGCGCCGACCAGCCCCAGTGTCAGCAGGCACAGGGCCAGTCGAAACGGGGTCATGCCAGACCCAGGTCTTTCAGCACGCCTTCGGTATCGGCGATGTCTTTGTTGATTTCACGCTCGAAAGGCAGTTCGGCAAGGAACACGCCGGTCCACTTGCGGGTGACCAGTTCTTGCTGCCAGGCGGCGGACTGGTTGATCTTGCTCATCAGATCGACCAGTTTGTCGCGCTGGGCGGCGGTGACGCCTGGGGCGGCGAACACACCGCGCCAGTTGGCGACAGCCACGTTCAGGCCAAGTTCGCGCAGGGTGGGCACGTTGACGCCAGGGATGCGGACGTTGCCCGAGACGGCCAGCGGGATCATGCGGCCAGCCTTGATCTGGTCTTCAAATTCCGAGTAACCCGAAATGCCGGCCGCGACCTGGTTGCCCAGGATGGCTGCATTGGCCGGACCGCCGCCGGCAAAGGCGACGTAAGCGGCCTCACGCGGGTTGCGACCCAGGGCCTTGATCATCAGGCCCAGCACGATGTGGTCAGTGCCGCCAGCGCTGCCGCCGGCCACGGACACAGCCTTGGGGTTGGCCTTGAGGGCGGCTACGAGTTCGTTCCAGGTTTTGATCTTGCCGGCGCTTGGCACCACGATGACGCTGGACTCTTCGGTCAGGCGGGCCACGGGCACGACGTTGCGCATGGTGACCGGACTTTTGTTGGTGATGCCTGCGCCCACCATGACCGAGCCGCCGACCATCAGGCTGTTGCCCTGGCCTTTGCGCTGGCTGACAAAACGCGGCAGACCGACCATGCCGCCGGCGCCGCCGACGTTTTCAAACTGGAAGTTGCCCACCAGGCCGCTGACCTTGGCTGCGCGCTCGATGGAGCGGGCCGTGCCGTCCCAGCCGCCGCCCGGTGCTGCCGGCACAAACATATTGATGGTGTCAAACAGAGGCTTGGCCTGAGCCCATGCCGGCAGCGCCAGACCAGCGCCCAGAGCGCCGCCCATGGACAAGAAATCGCGTTTGGAAATAGTCATGTCTGTCTCCTGAGTGAAAATGAAAGGTGCAGGGCTTGGGGCAAGGTGCGCCAAGACCAGAGCAGTTTGCGTTAAATATGGCGGCCAAGCTGTCAAACGCCTTTCAAATGCATTCAGTGATAACCCCTAGTCCCCATGTTTTGCTGGTGGAAGACACGCCCGAGTTGTCGCTCTGGCTGGGTGCCGCCTTGCGCCAATTGGGGGTGTCGGTTCACTTTGCCCCTGACGGCGAGTCGGCCGATGCGCAGTTGCAGCCCGGGCATCGCTTTAACCTGGTGCTGCTGGATCTGAATTTGCCGGGGCGCGACGGCCTGTCGGTGCTGGAGGCGCTGCGCCGGCGGGCCGACAGCGTGCCGGTGATGATCCTCACGGCCCGCGCCAGCGTGGCTGACCGGGTGCTGGGCCTGAATGTGGGCGCAGACGACTACCTGCCCAAACCCTTTGAGCTCAGCGAATTTGAAGCGCGTGTGCATGCCTTGCTCAGGCGTCCGCGGCAAATGCAGTGGACGCAGTGGGGTGTCGGCCCGCTGGCCTGGGACGGCAATGACCAGCACTTTCTGTTGCATGGCCAGCCACTGGCGCTGACGCCACGCGAGACGGCGGCGCTCAAGACCTTGCTGGAGTCTGCCCATCGCGTGGTCAGCAAAGAGCAGTTGCATGCGCGGGTGTTTTCAGACGCGCCGGCAGAACTCGATGCGGTCGAGGTGCTGATCTACCGCTTGCGCAAGAAAATTGAAGCGCCGTCGCCGCACCCAGACAGCGCACCGGCTGCGCGACTGCGCATCAATACCTTGCGCGGTCTGGGCTACATGCTCAGCGACAAGGGCCGACCATGAGGCGGCGCCGGGCATGAATTCCTTGCGACAGCGCTTGCTGCTGCTGATCCTGGCGCCCTTGTTTGCGCTGATCGGCGTGGGCGCTTATGTGTCGTATGGTCGTGCCGTCGAGTCGGCCAACCAGGCTTATGACCGCTCCTTGTACCTGGCAGCCCGCACCCTGGCCGAGGAGATTCGGCTCGAAGACCAGTCGCTGCGCCTGGACGTGCTGCGGGCGGCGGGCTACCTGTTTGAAAACCACATTGGTTCGCGCCTGTTCTACAAGATTCAGGACGCCCAGGGCCGCATGCTGGCCGGCGATGCCGATGTGCCTGCGCCCGCAGCAGCGTCGCAGGAGGTGCATTTTTTCTCGCTGGTGAGTTTTGAAGATGCCATGCTGCGCGGCCAGCCCGTGCGCCTGGCCAGCTTGCGTCACGTGCTGGTGGAAAGCCCGGTGCCGGGCGCCGGTGCACCGCGCAACCAGCTGATCACGGTGCGCGTGGCCGAAACCCTGGAGGCGCGCCAGCAGCTGACGCAGCACATCTTGCGCGACACGCTGGCGATTCAGGGCTTGCTGCTGCTGGTCGCCATGGGCCTGGTGGGTTGGGGAATTCACGTGGCGATGCGGCCGCTGGAGGCCTTTCGCCTGCAGCTGGCCGCGCGCGACGAGTCGGACGATTCACCGATCGCACCCGCCCGCAATACGCGCGAGCTGCAACCCCTGATCGACACGCTCAACAGCTATGTCCAGCGCCTGGGTCGTTTGATCGATATCCGCAAGCGTTTTCTGGACAACGCCGCGCACCAGTTGCGCACGCCGCTTGCGGGCTTGATCAGCCAGACCGAACTGGCCATGCAGGAAACCGAG
>CAJAOB010000410.1 GCA_903941205.1 uncultured Burkholderiales bacterium
CATCAGGTTGACTGGCTTGGTCGGGTAGGTCTGGGCCAGCGCGCCACCCGTGACCAGAAACACAGCTGCCAGCAGCGTGCTGAATTTTTTGAATGCGTTCATAGGAGGGCTCCTTGATAACAATGTGAATGAAACACAGCAAGGATGCTAGGCAAAGCGAATGAATGTGTCCAATGCATTATTATTCTAGTTACCATTCATCTAATACATAGGTGGCCGCATGAACATCAAACAGCTTGAGCACCTGTTGGCGCTGGCGGACACCGGCTCCTTCAGCAAAGCGGCCGAGCGGTCCTTTCTCACCCAGTCGGCGCTCAGTCGCAGCATTCAGAGCCTCGAAGAAGACCTGGGCGCCAAGGTGCTCGACCGCATTGGCAAGCGCAATGAACTCACGCCCCTGGGTCTGGATGTGGTGGCCAGAGCCCGGCATATTGTTCGTGATGCGGCCGAACTGCGCCAAAGTGCCCGGCTGCTTCAAGGCGGCAGGGGCGCCATCAGCGTGGGTCTGGGTTCCGGGCCGGCGGCGCTTTTGATGGTGCCGTTGATGAGCGAAGCGGCCACCACGCAGCGCATGCGGGTGGCCGTGACGCAGGGGCCGGTCGAGCTGCAGATACTGCAGTTGCGCAGCCGCCAGCTCGACGCGATGGTGGTGGACATGCGTCGCGTGGTACCGGCCGCAGACCTCAATATCGAATCCCTGGTCGAGCTGAAAGCGGGCTTCGTGGTCCGCGCCAGCCATCCGCTGGCGGGCCAAAAAACCGTCACGTTTTCGGACTTGTTGCGCTTTCCCATTGCGTGCACCCCTTTGTCTGATGAAGTGGCGCGTCTCATGGTGACCCAATACGGACTGCAAGCCAACCCGGCTGAAATGGTCGCCCTTTGCTGCGACGACGTCGTCAGCCTGGTCCGCGCCGTGGCCCAAACCGACGCCATCTTTCTGGGCGTGATCGCGGCAAGTCGGGAAGGGCTCAAAGACGGCAGCCTGGTGGAACTGCAAGTCAGACCCAAGCTGCTGGCCACCGCGCGCTTTGCCTATGTCACGCTGGCCGGCCGAACCGAAGCCCCGGCCATGGTGTATTTCCGCCAATTTGTGCGCGACCACTTGCACGACTGATAAGGACTCCGGCCGGCTAGCGCATCAAACCCAGCCAACACACCTCAAGGACAGCCCGGTCAACCAACCCGGTCTTGAAAGCAGCGTTCGCGGCGCGAGCTGAAGTGACCGTGCCTCCAAAAACGCTGGCCTGGTTGGAGGGGTGCATCCGGGGCGAACTGGGCCGCTTTTGTCCCGACATCCCGGAAAGACAGGTGTCGCTCGAACTTACCCCCGGAGCGCTCAAGGCGCAGTCAATGACACAGAGACGGACCATCAAGAGTCTTCTCCGCTTACGCCGGTCAAGGTAGTTATCGCCGCCCGCCTACGCAAAACTTCTGAGTCCGGTTGGCCCTGAGTCGCTCGCAGGGCAACCGGTTTGCAACAAGCAGGCAAACCATGGACGAGGCGATGGACCGGAGGACGTTCTGCAACTATCGCCGGATTCTCGCGACATTGGTCTGCGTCAGCCGAAGCAGTTTGAGCAACTCTGGCATAGCTCAGAAAAACTTCATGCTTTGTTGACCGAGCGGTATCTCGAGCGGTGATAGATTCACCTGGAAACTTAACAAGGCTGAATTCATTACAGAAATGTCATTTTTTACATTGCCGTGGCTGAGGATTGGTTGTTCAATGTCATCGGTTGCTGTTTTAATAGGTCTGTGACGATGCATCGCAAATAAATAGCTACGCTTTTCCAGTCAAGCCATGAACATATTACTCATTGAAGACGAATTGAAAATCGCTGACTTTGTCATCGACGGTCTTGCCAAAGCCCAATACCATGTGGAACACATTACCGATGGAGTTCATGGCTTGGCTCGAATTCTGCAAGGGCAGCACGATCTGGTCGTGTTGGATTTGATGCTGCCCGGCCTGAGCGGTTTTGAGGTGTTACGCCAGTTGCGTGCGAGTGGTAACACCGTGCCGGTGGTCATTCTCAGCGCAAAGGTCGATCTTCCTGATCGACTCTTGGGTTTTGAGAGCGGCGCTGACGATTACTTACCGAAGCCATTTTATGTAGAAGAACTGGTTGCGCGCATCAGGTCAGTGACGGGGCGCGGTCTGCCAGATAAACCCCAAACCATCAGCGTTGACCAGCTCACACTGGAAATTGTGAGCCGCCGCGCTCAGTGGCATGAAGTGTCTGCCGTGCTGAGCCAGCGCGAATTCAGCCTGCTGGCTTACTTGATGCGCACACCGGGGCATATCTACTCGCGCAAGCAAATCCTCAAGCAGGTGTGGCGCATTGACTATGACCCTCAGACCAATGTGGTCGATGTGTATGTGCGTCGCATCAAGCGCAAGCTCTGCCGCGGTGACAACGAAGACTTGTCGCCGATTGAGTCGGTCAGGGGCGTTGGTTATCGCCTTAACATTCAGGGCGGTTCATGAACCGGTCCTTCAAGCTGTATTTGTTCTGGCAACTTCTCCTGACTACGGTTGTCATCATCATCGCGAATCGCCTCATCGCGCAACACTTCATATTCGATGGTTTCAAGCAGGATATTCATATCCAAATGGGAAGAGGCTTGAGCGCTTGCCAGACGAGTACGCAATCTCAGGAGGAGTTTGTAAGTTGCTTGAATGCAGCATACAAAGGCGATATCACCAATAGCATAGTTGACTTTTACCTGCTTTGTGACAAGCCCTCGGCCGGTCAGGTATCAGATACCTTGCCTGTGTGTGATCAATTTCAAAGGGAAAAACTAAACTGGTATCAGGATGACCCAAGCCGGGAAATTGAATACACAAAGACTGATGTCGACGGCATAGGATGGGTGGCCGTACGCTTCATCGATAGAGCCCAGGGCCCACAGATCTGGTTATCACAAAACCACATAGATCACTTTAGGGAGCAGTTATGGTCGATGCGAGACCGGATCTGGATTTTCACATTACCCACAATTTTGATTCTGCTGTCCCTGACGACCTTTTACATGGCGTATTTGGTCATGCGGCCCTTGGGCCAACTTGAGAACTCATTGTCCCATCTGACCCTGCCCAATCTTAATCAATCTACCCGGTTAATCGCGCCTTTCAAGGAGTTCAATCGCATCACAGAAGTCTTTGAAGACCTGCGTCTGCGTTTGAATCAGAGTTTCACCAAGGCACGCCGATTTGCGTCAGACGCTTCACATGAATTACGCACGCCCTTGACGATATTACGTGGTAACGTGGAGTTGTTGATCACGGATTTGCCTACGGGCTCGGCGGCCCAGGTCCGGATGCGCACGGTAGGCGACGAAATTGAACGCCTGATCGAGATTACTGATAAGTTATTGCTGCTGTCCCGGGCAGATACCAACGATTTGAGTCGGGATCTGCACGGATTCAACCTCAGTGATTTACTAATAAAAAGCCTTCACGATACTCCCTTGTTTCAACCGGGGCCGATTGTTGAAACCCGTATAGACCCCGACATATGGATGTATGGCGATGTAACCTTGACCATGCAGCTGTTTCACAATTTGTATGCCAACGCCCTGAACTACACCACTGACGATGGCTGGGTCAGGGTGTCTCTTTCTTGCAAGCTTGGCAATCTGGAGTTGGTGGTTGAAAATTCAGCGCGACACATCCCTGCCGATCTGTGCGAGCGCGCGTTCGATCGCTTTTACCGAGGTGACGCTGCCCACTCCCGGCATCTGGATGGCCTGGGTTTGGGCTTAAGTATTTGCTTGGCGATCGCTCATCTGAGCAAGGGAGAACTCACCTTGAGTGTTTCTGATCAAAATTCAGTGCGTGTGAAGTTTCTGGCACCGCTTTTTTTGAGTGGGACCGACCAAGCCAGCGCATCACGCCCGCACAGATTCTGACTCTATGAGCGCGTCTGCCTAAAGGCCAAGAGCTGGCTGAAATTTAACGTTCCGGCCTCTCTGAGAGGCCCTAGCAGGCTGCTGAAATATTGGTCTGCAAAAGCGCCCTCGCGACCCACGTGAGTGGAATGTTGCGAAACGGTTTTCGCAATTTGGAAACCAGGCCCTTTTCAGTTCGATTTCCGGCTGTTTTGAGGTCGTTCTGCATCGTTTCCCTGCCTCTACGTCGTCTGTAGGCGGATTTGTTCCAGGGTGCGCATGCGCGTGAGCTTGTAGGCCGCCATCGTCAACACGAATAACGGGTCTACCGTCTTCAAACCACGCACCATGACCTGGCGAATCGGGCCAATGAACCTGGCCCAACCAAATCCTTGCTCGATGAGCTTGCGCTTTTTCTGCGAGACGACGCATCGTGAACAAGCTCTCGGTGAAGGTATCGGCTCTGCGCATGGTCAGGTGGTTTGGGCTTGCAATATCGCTTCGTCTATACCGCTTGGGCCGCGCAGAGTTCCACTTTGGGGGAGGGTATTTCAGCCGCCTGCTAGGGGGCGGTATCTGCTCCGATTTCGGCCTCAACAATTAGACCCAGCTTTCTCCGGATAAAACCCTGGTTCTCAAAACTACGCCGTAGACGTGTCAGGTAAGACAGTCATGTGGCTTGAGACAATAAAAAATCCGCTATGCCAGTCGGCATGCGGGTTGGAGGGGTTCCTGAGTTGCTCTGGTTCCGATTGTCGGCGCTCGAAGGAGGGTGGTGATAGGTGTCATTGATAAATCGGCTGTAACCCTCATGGATGCTGGATTTTTCAATCTGACTTTGTAAAAGTACCGCAAAAAGTACCGTCATTTATCGAAGTGTCTCCCCTTGTCGCGTTTTTGATACGGTGTGATTCATCTTGACGCTTCAAGCGTCACAAACCGATTTGCTTTAAGGGTGTGACAGTTATTCCTCTGCTTGCAGACTTTTTAGCGTGGCCGACGCTGTTGTGCAACCGGCAGGTCGCTTCCTGCGGGTTCAGGGCTGACTACATAGGCAGTTTGACGCTGCCTCTCGAACTCCTGGGGGCTGAGTTGATTGAGATGTGCGCGAACGCCGGCTCAGGCCAACAACCCGTCCCCATCATCCCAATCACCGATACGCGCTGCACCCGCAGCAGCCCAACCGCGCCCGTGCGCCGTTTCAGCTTCGAACCTGGCTGATGCGTCAGCCGCATGGCACATCGGTATCTGCTCACCGTCATACGCCATACACAGGCCTGGGCTTCAGGCATGTCAAGGGGAGAAGGCTTATGCTCTGAACAGTCACCGTAGCGCACTCGGGCACGCGGTGTTAGCCTCGTCAGGCCTATGAACAACAGTCCCGCTTTCCTCACGCCGCCCCTTCACGATTCGCGTGAAGCAGTTTTGCGCCTGCTGGTCACGCTCGCGCTGATGACAATCGGCGCGGCCGGCATGTACGTTGTGCCGGTGGTTCTGCCCGCCGTACAGGTCGAGTTTGGCGTTGCGCGTGCGGACGCGTCATTGCCCTACACGCTGCAAATGATCGGCTTCGGCCTCGGCGGCATTCTGATGGGCCGCCTAGCCGACCGTTTCGGCATTACAGTGCCGCTGCTGCTCGGGGCGGTGTGCCTGGGCCTGGGTTTCATGATGGCCGCCTTATCACCCAATATATGGGTGTTCATGGCGGTGCACGGCATCCTCATTGGCATGCTGGGCGCGTCGTGCACGTTCGCGCCGCTAATCGCAGACACCTCGCTTTGGTTTGTGCGCCGCCGTGGCATCGCCGTTGCCGTGTGCGCCAGCGGCAACTACCTGGGCGGTGCGATCTGGCCGCCCATCGTCCAGCACTTTGTCGAAAGCGTGGGCTGGCGCACCACGTACTTCGGCATGGCAGCCTTCTGCACCATTTGCATGAGCGCGCTGGCGCTGATGATGCGGCGCCGCCCGCCGCAGGCAGGCGATACGCCTGTGGCGACAGGCCATGGCGCGCCAGGCAGCATGCCATTCGGATTCACCCCGGGCCAGGCGCAGGGGCTGCTATGCGTGGCCGGCGTTGCGTGCTGCGTTGCCATGTCCATGCCGCAGGTCCACATCGTCGCGTACTGCACCGACCTCGGCTTCGGCGCTGCGCGTGGCGCCGAGATGCTCTCGATCATGCTGGGCTTTGGTATCGTCAGCCGCCTTGTTTCGGGTGCGATCTGCGACCGCATCGGCGGCCTGCGCACGCTGCTGCTGGGCTCGGCGCTGCAAACCCTCGCGCTCGTGCTGTTCCTGCCCTTCGACCAGCTGGCCTCTCTCTATGTCGTCTCAGCTCTTTTCGGTCTGTTCCAGGGCGGAATCGTGCCCGCGTACGCGATCATCGTTCGCGAGCACTTCCCGACCAAGGAGGCGGGTGCGCGCGTGGGCACCGTGATCATGGCAACCCTGGTCGGCATGGCCATTGGCGGCTGGATGTCCGGCAAGGTGTTCGACCTGACCGGGTCGTACCACGCCGCCTTTATCAACGGCATCGCCTGGAACCTGCTGAATTTCGGGATCGTGCTCATGTTGCTGGTGCGCGTGCGGTGGAACCGGCGGCGCGCGTTCGCAGTGGCCTGACGACGCGTTCGGGCAGCGGAAGATGCACCATCCTTGATGGCACGCACGACCGCCTGAACCGACGCCCCTCAATGCGCGTCTGTTGTGAGGAAGGGCCGCTTTGGGTCGAGGCTGTGTGGAAACGCAAGATCGTCTGGCCTTTGTGTATGCGATGAGCTCATACAGTGGTCCCACCACCCCCTCTGGGCAGCAAGACGTCCAAAGGTACTGATGCTTGGAAGGTCTGTTGGTTTGCCCTGCGAATGGGTCAGGGGTGTACTCAGGCACTTTGCAGGTAGTCGGGAGCTCAAGACGGCAGCCTCGTCGCCTCGGGTGCGAAGGCCCCGAAGCGCATGGAATTTTTTACTTTTGGGGTTGGCATCTGCGTGGTACAAAAAAACGGTGCCGATTGCAACATGGTGGCTACATGAAGCCCAAAGAAAAAACCCTACTACCGAAAAGATAGCAGGGTTTCCATATAAACACTGGGGTGGCTGATGGGGCTCGAACCCAATCGGGAGGGGAGCTTGGGGGGCGGGGCTTGCAAGTGTTTGATTTCCTTGGTATTTTCAAACTTTCACGCCCCGTCATTCCCCGGATTCATCCCCGAATTCCTCCCGAAAGTAGCCTAGTCTTCTATAAGAGTCGGGCCGCATTTCGGCGTCAAGAAAAAAGCTGAAGCGCATCGTAAAAAAGTGCGCAGCTTCAAGCTGTTCCTGCTGATGTCAATGGGCCATCCCTGCCAACTTTGCTTGGTCAGGGCCTGTGGCCTACGGCCGGCATAGTCGCTCGAAAACTTCAGTTTCTTGGGCGATCAGCGTGTTGACGCAGATTTGACCAAGGCCCCGACTTTTGACTGAACAGGGCATGTGGCCTTAAACCCGCGTAGCACTGATTTTTTCTGCTTCAAGGCTGGTCATTGAGTTTCGACACAACGGTGGTCAATATTGGATCGGCACCAACAGGGATTTTTAAAAGTACCGTCAGAAGTACCGTAAGTTTGACGGAATCTCATGCTATCTCTTGAGGTAGCGTGAGACAACAAAAAACCCGCTAGACCAGTAGGAATGCGGGTTTTGAGGGTTCCTGAGGCTTTCTGAAACCGAAATCTGGTGGTGATAGGTGGACTTGAACCACCGACATCAGCATTATGAATGCTGCGCTCTAACCAACTGAGCTATATCACCATGCGTCTCGGATTATAGCGACTTCAAGCCGGCGGTTTCAGCGGTGCTTGAAGACCGGCTTGCGTTTGCTCAGGAAGGCGTCCATGCCTTC
>CAJAOB010000411.1 GCA_903941205.1 uncultured Burkholderiales bacterium
CGAACGCTGGAAACCCATGCTGCAGCGGCTGGCGCAGGCGCTTGGCCATGACCGGGCGCTCAGTGGCATCCACACGGTGGCGCCCACCGGGGCGCAACTCGCACAAGACCCCGAGGCAGCGCTGGCCCTGCTGGCCCAGGCTTGCCGCGAGGCAGTCAAAACCGATGGCGCCGACGCAGTGATTCTGGGTGGTGCAGGGCTGGCCGGCATGGCCGCGCTGATCGCTTCGTCAGTCGATGTGCCAGTGATTGACAGCGTGCTCGCCGGCACGCGGCAGGCCTTGCTGCGGGTCGGCTTGCAGCCGGCGCTTGGCAAGGACGGCTTTGACGTGCGCTGGCAGCAGCTGTCGCCCGAAATGACGGCTCTGGGCCTGCGCTGACAGACCGCAAAATAATCACCAAAAACTGCCGGAAAACCGCTGATAAACCCCCGGCAAACCGCCAAGCCGCCAATTTGCGCCCGACTTACTCGCCGCGCAGGTGCTTGAAGACCTTGGCCTGAAAAAGCTGCGCCATGCTCACGCTGCGGCGGCCCGGCAGCAACTCGAAGGGCTCGCCTGCGGTCAGGGAGCCCGGCCGCAGGACCGAAAGGTAAAAGCCGCAAAAACCGCTTTGCGCCATGTGCCGCACGGCGCCCGCAAAGCCCAGCGCCGTGTTGAGCTTGAAGCAGGGTTCGCGCGGAATGCGCACTTGCAAATCGCAGCCGGCAAAACGCAGCACATCGCCCGCCCAGACATCGGTTTCCAGCAAACCCTCCAGCGTGAGGTTCTCGCCCAGACTGCCGTTCGGCAGGCTGTCGTCAATGCCTGACACCCCGGCCCGGGCGCGTGCATCCCGCCAGAAGGCGTAATGCTCGAAAGGGTACGCATAAACCGCTTTTTCAAGCCCGCCGTGAACCGACAAGTCAGCCTGCTCGTCGCCCGCCAGGCCCAAAGGCATCACCGCCACCGCCCCGGCCACCCCATGCTTGCCCATGGCCGTCATGAGCTTGCGGCCACCGACTTGCACCCGCCTGGCCTGCCCGGTCTGGATCGAAAGGAGGCGCAAGCTCATGCTGCGGCTCCGGCCGCGGCGAGTGGGCCGGTGGACAGGGTCAGGTGACAGGCCTCAAAGTCTGTGCACTGGACTGGCGCCGTGGACGAGGTCAGACAAGGTGCGGTCATGAAAAGTCTTGCTGCAAAAAGTCGGAAGAAGGCATTTTGAACCCCTGCGCCGGCGCCTCTTTCAGCGGGCCCATGGCCGCGCCAGCGCCGCGCGCTCGCAGGCAGCGAGAGGCTCGGCACGGCTCATGCCCGCAAACCCGACCCAGCCGGGCAAGATCGCTTGGATGAACAGCTAAAATCGGGCTTTCTTCCAAGAGTTCAGGAATTTTCATGTCCAAGCCCGCCGATCATTCTGCCCACGCCGACCATGGCCACCAGCCCAGCGAAGAAATCGACGCGATCGAATCCATCGTACCCATGATGCCGATCGTGCTGCCGGTGGCCGGCGGCGTACTGATGTTCCTGCTGGCCTTCATCGCCGTTTTCATGGCCTGATTGGGGTCCGGTGGCTGGACCACGTAGCAGCCCTCCCAAGAGCCCGGGTCCAAAGGCCTCGGCTCTTCCTTTTTTCCTTGCCCTTCAGCACCGGCGCAAGTTTCAAAACAATCGGTCCGAGCCTCGACCGTCCCAGCCAAGTCCGGGGGCGAGCAGCATCTCGGGTTCATAGCTTAAAGAGCTGTTCCCAGCGGATGCCCCTTGGCGTTCAGCCCTCAAAACCGCATTGCAAGCGCATCGCTGCCGAACCCGGATCGGCGAGCAGCGCAATCCACTGGCTTGCCGCCTGCGCTTGCAGGGATTCGGTGCAAACCGCCGCCGTGTAAACCGTTGCCAGCTCAAACTCACGGGGCAAATCAGCGATCAGGTCGACGCCGTCGATGTACAAAATCTCGGTGTTTTGCGTACAGCCCATCAGGCCTGTCTCATTTGATGCGGCCAGCGCCGTCATGGCGGCAGCACCGTTCGGGTAGGGCCGCAGTTTGTGCGCCACCGCTTGCTCAAGACCCTGCGCCTTGAGCACTTTCATGAAGTGAATGCCCGCCGTTGATTTGACCGGGTCTGGAATATAGATGCCGGTGGCCGCCAGCAAGGCAGCCTTGAGTTCACCGGGCGTGCCGACGGCAGGGCGGGCCTGACCGCTTTTCACGGCAACGCCGGTTTTCACCACGCCCAGAGGCCGGGCTGAGCCGGCCCGCAGATGCCCGCTCGATGTCAACTCGGTGATCAGCGCATCGGTGAGGATCAACACATCACAGGGTGCGCCAGTCAGCAGTTTGTCCTTCATGGCGCCAACCGCGCCAAACGTGGGCGCAACAGCTTGGCCGTGCAACTGCAAAAACCGGGCTTGCAGCCCGGTGGCCAAAGCTTGCGCTGCGCCGGCGCTCAGAAGGTGTAGTGGGTTCATGGGAGTAATTGTCGGGCTTGTACGTCATTCTCGCGAACGCGGGACCCGTTCGACGTGAGTGTACCGGTGCAGTGTGCTCGAAGAGGCTCCCCGAGCGCACCCCCATTCATTTCGCCAGGGAGCGCCCATTTGAAAACCCCCGATTTGTTAATTTCTACGCCGTCTCCTTGCAAAACAAGACGAACCAATCAATCTACCCAGCAGCCAGACCTCGATTGCCTTATTGCTCAATCCAATAAAGCGCTTCCCCCGATCTCGCTCATTCACCCCGACCCCCTGGTCCTTTTTTGCACGGGCGTTCACAACTGCTGCGCGCGCAACAAGGCGAACTAGCGTCCGCCCAGCTTAAAGACGTCTTGGAAGGTCACCTTTGCCAGTTCGGCGGCGTGCTGCTGCAGCGGCGTCATCACGCGATGCGAAGAGGTCACTAAGCTGACTTCGCTGGAAAGCGCAGGGGAGATGATCTTCTGAACCGAGAGCGCCTTGCCCTTAGGCAGGGACAGTGTGGCTATCTGAGTCGAAATCGTGTGGCCTATACCATCGGACACGAGGGCGTACATGGCATCCATCACATCGACCTCAAATCGAATGTTCAGTGAGACTCCCGCCTTGTTGGCGGCAAGTTCGAGCATCTTGCGCACGGCGTAAGATTCTGTGGGCATCACTAGAGGAATCTTCGCCAGGGCTCGAATAGAGACGGATTTCTTGTCGGCTCCCAAAGGTCGGGTGCCAATCACAAAAAGGCTTTGTCTGCCCAAGGGCGTGATCTCCACCGCGGCTGAGGCAGTTGAGCCATGAACGATCGCGAAATCTATCTTCGATGCACGGATCTGATCGTGTAGCGCCGTGGACATGTGACTGCTTACGGACAAGGTGGCATCCGGTAGTCTCTCCCTGAATCGCCTTGCGTACTCCAGCACCATTCCTTGTCCAACACTCGGCGTCATGCCGCAAACGACCCGGCCGGCGAGTCGCCGTTCGTTCACCTGCAGCACTTGCAGCGACGCTTCTGCCGCATGCAACACACCATGCGCCTGTTCTAGAAAGCGGGCCCCAAGCGGGGTGAGTAGCACTCCGCGACCGTTGCGATGGAAAAGGCTGGTCTTGAGCTCTAGTTCCAGTGCGCGCACTTGGCGACTCAGGGTTGGCTGAGCCACGTTCAGGAGCTCGGAGGCCTTGGCGAAACTTCCCAGCTCGGCAACGCGAACAAAGCATTGAAGTTGCTTTAAGTCCATCTGTGAATAGGAATTGGGATATACGGTGACTGCATATCAGATCGTACAGAATGATCATTGCATGAAGGAGGGCGCAATCATACAGTCGCAAAAATGAAGCAACTCAGGCACGAAGAATGGCCCTCTACAAGCAGAAGTAGCCTATTTTCAGCTGTGCACATCTGAGGCTATGCATAAGCACACGGCGACCCGTACTTAAGCCCGGCAAACAGGCCCGACCCTGAGAGTTGTAAAGAGCATGAAGCTAGATCTTTCGATGTCGTGTCTGCCGTCCGACCGGACGTATGCACTGCTGGACGGGGACGTCAAGCCGGCCGGCCTGAACCTGAACGTTCTTGCGTTCGGAGATGACGACCCGTACTGGTCTTGGAGAAAGACGCGTAACCACATCTTCGATGTGTCTGAAATGTCGATTTCCAATTACCTGATTCAACTCGATCAGGGAAATACCGACCTGATCGCACTGCCGGTTTTTTTATCGCGCGGGTTCCGGCATGCGAACCTGTTCGTCAACCCGGCCTCGGGGATCAAGACGCCGTCCGACCTCAAGGGTAAAAAAGTAGGTATGGGCTTCTACGATCCAACCACACCGGTATGGGTACGCGGTTTCTTGCAGCACCAGTACGGCGTCGCACCCACTGATATCCAATGGAAACTTTACGAGGTTTCCTTGAAGGGCATCGAAATCGGCCTTCCCAAGGACTTGGACATTGAGTTTATTCCCCGCAGCAAGCTCCTCGAAAATCTGCTGGTGCAAGGCGACATCGACGCGATCATCAATGCCGGTCAGCCACCCAAGCTCTACCAGGCCGGCGATCCGCGCATCACTTCCCTGTTCGAGGATTTTCACCAGGAAGAACTGCGCTTTTACGAACAGTTCAAGATATTTCCGATCATTCATACGGTGGCGATAAAGCGGCATATCTACGACAAACATCCTTGGGTGGCGCAGAGCCTGTATGACGCCTTGTGCAAATCCAAGCAGGTCGCGCCCTTGTCCTCGATGGCGCTAGACGGGCATTTGAAGTATTCGCTTCCCTTTCTACACGCCTACGTGGAGGAAACGCTGGATGTCTTCGGCGAGGATCCTTGGGTGTACGGCGTGAAGAAGAACAGGCTTGAAATTGAGACGCTGATGCGCTTGTGCCGCGAGCAGGGGCTGACCAAGACTGACATGAAGCTGGAACACGCCTTCATTGCCGATTTGAACGAAACACTCTGCTGAGGCAGGGGTTGACAGAGCAGAAAGGGGAGATCCGATGACGCCAGAGCAGAACAACACCCTCACCGGCGTGGGCAAGGGCACCCCGATGGGCGAGTTGTTGCGACGTTATTGGCATCCCATAAGCCTGAGCGCCGACTTTAAGACCGAACGTGTCAAAAAGGTGAAGCTCCTGGGCGAAGAACTGGCACTCTACCGCGACAAGTCAGGCAACCTCGGTCTGGTTGACAAGCGATGCGCGCACCGCGGCGCTTCGCTTGAATACGCGATTATCGATACCGTCGGTATCCGCTGCGCCTATCACGGCTGGAAATACGACGCTCAGGGCAAGTGTCTGGACCGACCAAACGAGCCCGAAAATGATCCGGGCAAGGCCCGCATCTGCCTGAAGTCCTATCCGGTGCTAGAGCGGGGCGAGATGATCTTCGCTTATCTTGGCCCGGCCCCAGTGCCGGAGTTCCCTATGTTCGACCTGTATCGAACTGGGAACTTCGTCAAGACGATCGGCTACGCGGAAGTGCCGGTGAACTGGCTGCAGATCATGGAAAACAGCCTTGATCCGGTCCATGTCGAATGGCTACACGGCCACTTCTACACGCAGGAAAAGGGCAGCAGCGAACCGCCGTTTGATACGTTTTCCAAGCACCACGTGAAGATCGGCTTTGATGAATTCGAGTACGGGATCATCAAGCGGCGCCTGCTCGAAGGCCAGAGGGAAGAAGAGTCGACGGACTGGACAACGGGTCATCCGATGATTTTCCCCAACATGCTGTTAGTCGGCGACACCCGGGTGCACCAGTTCCAGATCCGTGTGCCAGTGGACGACAAGACCACGATGCACTACTGGTACAACTGCTTTCACCCAGCCGAAGGAGTGGAAATACCGAAGGATTACCCCACAAGCTCCTATGAGGTTCCCATCCGTGACGAAAAGGGTGATTACATCAAGGACTATGTCGACGGGCAGGACATCATGATGTGGGAGTCTCAAGGTGAAATCTACGACCGCACGCTGGAGCACTTGGCCTCGTCCGACCGAGGCATCGTTCAGTACCGCCGCATGCTGGCACGCGAGATCGAGAAGATGAACAAGGGACAAGATCCAATGTGCGTATTCAGGGCGCCGGGCCCCATTGCATTACCTGTTGAGGAAAGCCGTCATGGCCTGAAGGCCGGTGCCTTCCTGAACCACACGCACAGTCGGGACTATCGCTTCGCACCCAATATCGAAGAGATAGTGAGGATCTTGAGCGCCAGCCCGACTGAGAGCAGGCGCAAGACGCCGGAGAGCGCATACCCACCAGCCGAGTCCGTTGCTGCACCCATCCAGTCGTAAACAACCCATCGGAGTTCACATGCAAAAAGAGCACATCAACGTTCCCGCCGGAAAAAAAGCCGGCCCTCCCCTGACCTCAGCGATAAAGTGCGGCGAAACACTCTATGTCTCCGGCCAGACTCCAATGGACCTGCATACCGGCAAGTTCATTGAAGGTGATATTGCTACGCAAACACGGCGGGTCCTCGAGAACATCAAGATGGTGCTCAACGAGTGCGGCTCGAAGTTGGAAGACGTGGTCAAGGTCGTTGTCTACCTGACCGATCTGAATGACTTCGCAGCCTTTAACGAGGTCTACAAGGAGTACTTCAAGGAGCCTTATCCGGTGCGTACTTTGGTCGGAGCCAAGCTACTTTTCACCTTCAACGTCGAGATCGATGTGACCGCCAGGCTCAACTGATGCCGGTAAGGATGATGGAGTTGCAGGGTGTCTAAGAAGCTTCAGTTGTCTCTCGCGTGTATCCGCTATGACCGGACACGCGCCTTGCTGGATGGAAGCTTGGAACCCGAAGGTATCAACCTGACGGTTCGGGAGATAGTTGATCACGACAGCTACTGGCTGTTGCCGATCCGCTATCGCATCTTCGACGTGGCCGAGATGCCGATCAGCAACTACGTGATCGGTCTCGATCAGGGGCACACAGATCTGATTGCACTACCCATATTCCTTTCTCGCTCGTTCCGGCATTCGACGCTTTACATCAACCGGAGAGCGAATATCCACACCCCGAAGGACCTAGAAGGAAAGCGCATCGGAATCGGAAACTACTTCGGATCAACCACCTTGTGGGCGCGCGGCTTGTTGAGCGACTACTACCAGGTCAACCTGGGCGCGATTCAATGGATCACGAAGAACAAAGTGGCCAATCAAAAGCCGC
>CAJAOB010000412.1 GCA_903941205.1 uncultured Burkholderiales bacterium
CCGCAGTTCGGTTTCCGAGGGGTGCTGGGCCAGGGTCAGGTTATGGCTGGCGTAGTAGTGCCGGTCCATGTCGGTGACCTGCAGTTCGCACTTGTAGACGGTAGCGTTGGGGGCGGCCATGGCAGGATCCGGGTAGAGGGCGGCTAGTTTAACCCAAGCATTCGGATAGCTGCTTGATATGGTTTATTTCTTTGCTGGCCTACGCTGGAATGGCGAGAGCGAGTTACAAGATGGCGGGTTTGTGAGTTCGCATTAAGCCGGTCTCAGGTTCTGAGACACCCGATCCGTATAATTCCCATATACGATCTGTGGAGAGTTCCGATGACCCCCATCAGTGACCAGGAATACGGATTTCTCCGGCGCCTTGCCGCCCATCTGTGGGATGACCTTCGCTCACCAATCCAACAGACCACCTACAGCACTCACCGTCTGGTGTATGTGCTGGGCTGCATCCGGGTCCGCATCGAGGATTGCCGGCACCGTATGACCGTGAAAGGCCTGAGCTGGCCCAACCGCGAGTGGCAGGGCGGCGCCGGCCTGATGCTGGAAGAGGGCTTCCGCACCCAGCACTTCCTGCATGCCTGGCTCAGCCTGCAGATGGGGCGCAGCGACCGTTACGGCGAAGCCCAGCGCCGTCTGTTGGAAGACAAGCTGTGTGCCTTGCGCATGTGCCGGGCGCTGTACCGCTTTGCCCGCAGCCGGCCGGAATTCCCCCGCTTCAAGGCCGAAGTCCGTCGCGTCTGCTTCGCGGATCCGGCAGTGCGTCGCCTGACCCTGCAGATGAAATGCCATCAGCAACTGACCCACGAACATTACCTGTTCGCCTCGAAGCACTTCGCGGCGCTGAGCCGCCTACGCGCGGAGAAGCCGGAGCTGTTTTCCTTGCTGTCGGTTATTAACAACCGGTCATTCGACGTGGAAACCCTGCTGACCGAGGGTTATGCGTTGGTCAAAGGCACCTTGCTGGGGGCCGGCCTGCGGCCCATGGCTTGGCGCATGATGGCCCGCCATGGTGAACGCTTCTGGCGGCCGCTGCGTGGCACTTACGAATTCCAGGATATGACGGTTGAAACCTTGGTGCTGTATGGCGATCTGCTGGCCTTCTGCGCGCGTCCGGTGTTGCCACCGCCGGAATTGGCGCGTGCTTGGGCCGATCTAGGTTCCCTGATTACCACCGATAAACTCCGCAACCGCCGGTTCTGGCCGGTGTTCCGGGCGGCCTGGCGGGAATGTGACCGCCTGATGGACAAGAAACAGCAGCGTGACTTCATCCGCAACGAGGTGGCTCCCGTTCTGCGCGATTGGGCGGCATTGGTCAGGGCAGAGGCACCGGTAACACGCGGAGCCCTTCAGCCCAACCTGAGCTGGAAAAGCATCCGCCGGCGTCTGGAGCGTTACAGCACGCTCTGCCACGCAGAAACGCTGTCCGATAAACCTTGGCCGGCATCGGACCCGGCGCTGACCGTGCGCGGTTATGAATTCGCGCCCGTGAAGCACCAGCGCGAAGCCTTCCTAGTCGGGCTGGCCCTGCGCAATTGCTTCACCTGCGCTCCGCGCTATGAATCACCGTTGGTCGGCCAGATGCGGCATGTGGTGATTCGCGGTGCCGGCAAACCAGTGGCGCTGCTGTGCCTGAATCCCGGGGACAGCGATACCATCCAGCAGTTGAAAGGGCCCTGCAATGCCAGCGTCAGCGATGAGCTGCTTGGTATCGTGTTGGATTACATCGAGGCCATAAAAGCGGCCCGTAACAGTCCCGAAAAAAATCAGGATGCGATTCGCTGGAGTCGGAGGGCGTTAGTGAGGGCGGCGGCCTAACTGCCAAACATGCAAAGCCATTGAATAGAAAAAATCAGCTTATCTATAGATTTAGCTGGTTGCACTAGATTTGCATTAAGGAGTTAAATACGATCTAAAAATTCCTTGTAGATCTGATTATCCTCATCATCAGTATCGTAACTCCATTCGGCAAAGAGAAATTCAACAATCCTTCTGCTAGCTTCTTTCGGCTCTTTAATGCCTTTGACTACTACTTCGGCAATATATTCGTATTTGCCCTCATTGTCATCCCAGCTTATACGAAGCATTCCCCAATCATATAAGTCGGAAGTTCCTGGTACTAAATAGAAGTGATGTTCAATTTCCCAAGACAGTCCCGGGGAATGAGCAATATCACTGTCAATCGAACCTAAAAAAAGTACATCTTTAGGAATAAGGTTCTGCATTAAAGAAAGATGTTTTTTTCTCGCGTATCGTTCGTCTTTATGATCTAACTTTTCTTCAAGGCCTGAGAAAAATGGTAAATCGAAATCATGATAGAAAATTGAATGGCTCATCATTATTCCTTTCTCAAATTTTTCATTGACGACAATATTAAACTCGCTGATTAGTGCCTCGCCCATACCTTCGTCGAACCATCCTTCATTACCAGCAAGGTTTCATACGGCTGCGGATTCGCCGATTCCATGCCCGGTGAACCCAGCGGCATACCGGGAACCGCCAAGCCCAAGGCCTTCGGTTTTTCCCTCAGCAGGCGCTTGATGTCTTCGGCCGGCACATGGCCTTCTATCACATAGCCGTTGATCACTGCGGTATGGCAGGAACCCAGCTTGGCCGGCATGCC
>CAJAOB010000413.1 GCA_903941205.1 uncultured Burkholderiales bacterium
GGAGGGGTACGCTCTATCCAGCTGAGCTACGGGGACCTGCGTCCATTATAACGCCGGCGAAGCAGGGCTTGCGCGGAATCGCTATGCCTGCGGATTTTCGGCAGAGCGTCGGTCTGTTAGCATAGATTGCGGGTATTGGCGGCATGTGTCCTCCAGTCCGATCGAGTGAGCCCCGAAATGCCCTTTGATTGCCGACCCTTGCTGCCATCCTGTGCCCGAACCGGTGGTCTGGTGTTGGCGGGAATGCTGGCACTGCCTGCAGCGTTTGCCGGCGGCTTTGCACCGGCTGACTATTTACGCATCCGCAATGTTTACGATCCGGTCTTTGCACCCGATGGCAATACCTTGGCCTACAGTGTCGGTGAGGTTGATCCGGAGCGGGATGAAGAGTCCAGCGACCTGTGGACCGTGCCCTTGGATGGCGGCGCCCCGCAGCGCTTGACCCGCACTCCCCACAACGAGTGGCAGCCGGTGTATGCGGCCGATGGCCGTTCGCTGTATTTTCTTAGCGATGCCGGCACTGATGGCGTGACCCAGGTATGGCAGATGCCCATAGGCGGTGGTGCTGCACGGGCCGTCACCCGTTTTCCCCAAGGTGTCGATGATTTCGCGGTGTCGCCGGCCAGTGCACAGCTTGCCGTCATCGTCACCGATGCCGCGCCAGGAGCCGACGGCAAGCCATCGATCCATCCAGAGCCAATCGTCACCACCCGTTTCCAGTTCAAGGAAGACATCACCGGTTATCTCGACGACCGCCGCAAGCACCTGTATCTGGTGGATGCGGACAGCGGCGAAAGCATCGCGCTGACCCGCGGTCCTTATGACCATTATTTGCCGTCCTTCTCCCCCGATGGCAAAATCATCGCCTTCGTGACCAAGCGCGGCGCCGACCCGGACCGTCATCTGAATTGGGATATCTACACCGTCGAGGCACGGGCCGGCGGCAGCGAAAAGCAGATTACCAAAGATCCCGGCGCCGATTTGGACCCGTATTGGGAAACGCGGCCGGCATGGAGTCCGGATGGTCGCAAAATCGCCTATGTGCGCAGCCTCGGGGGCAAATGGATTTACTATGCGCCCTGGCAGCTGGCCGTGGTCGATCTGGACAGCGGCCGCGAATGGCAGCCGGCGCTGAAGGATCAGTTCAGCATCAAGCCGGTCTGGCTGCAGGACAGCCGGCATCTGGTGACATTGGTCGAATACCCGCAAGCCATGTACGCGGCAAAAGTGGATACCGAATCCGGTTACGGTGAATTGCTGACCATCGGCGACCGCTTCGATTACGGGCTCGCGGTAAACCGCCGCGATGAGGTGGTGGTCAATGGCAGCATGCCGAAGATGCCGTTCGAACTGCAGCGGCCTAGCGGCAAAGGCCAGACCACGGTGCTGACCAACCATAATGCTTGGCTGCGTGAACATACGCTCGTCAAGCCCGAAAGCATTTGGTTCAAAAGCCGGGACGGCACGGAAATCGAAGGGCTGGTGATGAAACCGCGTGGCTATGTCAAAGGCCGGCGTTACCCGACCATTCTGCGTATCCACGGCGGCCCGGTGTATCAGTTCAGCCGGGAGTTCATGCCGGATTGGCAGGCCTATGCCGATGCCGGATTTCTAGTGGTGGCGGTAAATCCACGCGGCAGTTCCGGACGCGGTTTCGATTTCGCCCGCGCCATTTATGCCGACTGGGGCAACAAGGATGTGCAGGATGTGTTGGCCGGCGTCGATTATGTGGTGGCGCAGGGCTGGGCCGACCCGCAGCGATTGGGGCTGGGCGGCTGGAGTTATGGATCGATCCTGACCAATTACGTCATCGCCACAGATCCGCGTTTCAAAGCGGCGGTGAGCGGGGCAGGAGTGTCCAATTCACTGGCGGCTTACGGCTATGACCAGTACACCCGCGAATACGAGCTTGAGCTGGGCACGCCCTGGAATAATCGCGAAGCCTATGATCGCGTCAGTTATCCCTTTCTGCGTGCCGACCGCATTCGCACGCCAACCTTGTTCCAGTGCGCCGAGCTGGACTACAACGTGCCTTGTCACGGTACCATGCAGATGTACCAAGCTTTGCGTTCGCAGAACGTACCGACGCAGCTGGTGATCTATCCCGGCCAGAATCATGGGCTGACCATTCCGTCATACTGGGTCGATCGCCTTCAACGCAACATCGATTGGTACCGCCGCTATCTCACTCCGGAGCAATCCCCTTGATCACTTATTACCGGGCGATCGCTTCGCTCCTGTTGCTGTTGCCGCTGCACACTGTCCAAGCCGAATCCGTACTCATCCGTGCCGGCACGCTGATCGATGTCGATGCCGGACAGGTATTGCTCGATCAGGCCATTCTGCTTGAAGGCGACCGCATCGTTTCGGTGCAGCCTTACCGTGCCGGCCTGGCCGTCGGCGCACGTCAATTGGATTGGTCGGCCTATACCGTCACCCCGGGGTTCATGGATATGCATACCCACTTGGCCGGTGATATCCAGAATTACAACGTCGAAGCCTATCTGAAGGCCACCCCGGAAGACGATGTGCTGGCCGGCGCCGCCAATGCCCGCAAAACCCTGATGGCCGGCTTCACCACAGTGCGGGATGTCGGCAGCTACAACGGTTTTGTCGATGTGAGCTTACGCGATGCCATTGCCCAGGGTTGTGTGTCGGGGCCGCGCATGTTCACGGCCGGGGCCTATGTCACGGTTCCGGGCGGCGGCGGGGAGGTCTCGGGACTGGTCGATGCCGCACGTATTCCGGTGCGCATGCGTGAAGGCGTGGCAAAGGGCGAGGCGGAAGTCCGCCTGAAGACCGGGCAAGTGCTCAATAAGGGTGCGGATTGGATCAAGATGATCGTCACCGGCGCGGTGCTCACCGACGGCACCGATGTCAATCAGTCCGAATACAGTGAAGCCGAAGTGCGCGCCGCAGTGGAAACCGCTTCCGCCCGCGGCCACGACGTGACCGGCCATGCGCACGGCGCCCAAGGCATCAAGAACA
>CAJAOB010000414.1 GCA_903941205.1 uncultured Burkholderiales bacterium
CAGCGATGGTCTCTCTGGCGCTGCTGGGCTGCAGCTCTAGTGTCAAGCTGAGCGACGTGCCGGTCGAGAGCCGCGTTGGCGGGCCCGTCGGGCAGGCCGGCGCAACGACGCCTGCTGCGCCCGCCGCTGCCACCGCCGTGGCGCCGGTGGCGGTTCGCGGCGCGGACAGCCAAGCCTCCGGCCCGGCTGATGTCAGTCGGGTGATTTATTTCGATTACGACAGCTTTAGCATCCGGTCCGAATTCCAAAGCGTGATTGACGCGCATGCGCGCTTTTTGAACACCAACAAGACCCGCAAGATCGCCATCGAGGGCCACACCGACGAGCGCGGCGGTCGGGAGTACAACATTGCCCTGGGACAAAAAAGAGCCGAGGCCGTGCGTCGCGCCCTGGCGCTGCTCGGGGTGACCGAAGGGCAGATTGAAGCCGTCAGCCTGGGCAAGGAAAAGCCAGCCAGCATGGCGGGTACCGAAGACGCGTTTGCAAAAAATCGGCGTGCCGAGATCAGCTACCGCTGATCGGGGGAGCAAACCTTGAAACCGCAGCCGTCTCTTGGGGCCAGATTTGCTTTTCTGGCCGCGTTTCTGATTTCTTTCGGTTCGGCCCAAGCCGGGCTGTTCGACGATGACGAGGCGCGCAAGGCTATTTTGGATTTGCGCCAGAAAGTCGAGGCGCTGCAGTTGCGCAGCGCAAACGACTTGCGAAAGGCGAATGAAGACAACGGCAAGCTGAACGCCGAACTAGCAAGCCAGATGGAGCCGCTGCGCCGAAGCCTGCTCGAGCTGTCGAACCAGATTGAAGCCTTGCGCGCCGAACTCGCCCGCCTGCGCGGTCAGGATGAGCAGCTGGCGCGTGAAGTGTCGGAAGTTCAGCTGCGCCAGAAAGACATCACGCAGGGTGTGGAAGACCGGCTCAAGAAATTCGAGCCCTTCAAAGTTACGGTGGACGGCCAGGAATTCATGGCTGAGCCAGGCGAGGCGCGCGACTTCGATTCGGCTTTGGCCATCTTGCGAAAAGGTGATTTCGCGCAGGGGCAACGCGCCTTTGGCAATTTCGTGAGGCGCTATCCCGGCAGCGGCTACCGACCTTCGGCCCTGTTTTGGCTCGGAAACACCCATTACGCCCAGCGCAATTTCGCCGAAGCGTTAAGCCACTACACCGAACTCGTCAATGCCGCCCCTGGCCATGTGCGCGCGCCTGAAGCCTTGCTTTCAGCCGCCAATTGCCAGCTCGAACTCAAGGACCCCACAGCGGCGCGAAAGGCGCTGGATGACCTGATCAAGGCTTACCCAAAGTCCGAGGCCGCCACAGTGGCCGTTGAGCGAAGGGCCACAATCAAGTAGGGCTCTGGCTCGCCTTTCGTTCGTCTTAGAATGAAAGGATGGAAATTCCAGCGCTTCACTCTCTGCAAACGCAGGTTCTTTGGGCAGCTTTCGCCCTTTCAGCACTCTTTGGCGCGATCGCGCAACGCACGCATTTTTGTACCATGGGTGCGGTCAGCGACATCGTCAGCATGGGCGATTGGACCCGCATGCGGGTCTGGGGCATGGCGATCGGCGTGGCCATGCTGGGCTTTGCAGGCCTGGTAGCGGCGGGGCTGATTGATCCGGCCAAGACGCTTTACAGCTCCAATCGCTTTATCTGGCTGTCTGCCCTGACTGGCGGCCTGCTGTTCGGCTTTGGGATGGTGCTGGCCTCGGGCTGCGGCAGCAAGACGCTGGTGCGCATCGGTGGCGGCAACCTGAAGTCGCTGGTGGTTTTTCTGGTCATGGGCCTGGCGGCTTTCGCCACGCTCAAGGGCATCACGGCGGTTGCGCGCGTTGCCACGGTGGACCGCGTCGTGATTGACTTTGCAGCAAGCGCGAGCCTGGGCCAATGGCTGGCAAACCTTACCGGGCTGCAGCCAGCTGTGGCCGGTCTGGCGCTCGGGCTTGTGTTGGGTTCCGGCCTGATTGTCTGGGCGCTGGCCGGCCGGGATTTCCAGCGCTTTGACAACTTGCTCGCCGGACTTGGCATAGGGCTCATCGTTTCGGCCATGTGGTGGGTCAGTGGCCATCTCGGGTTTGTTGCCGAACACCCGGAAACGCTTGAGGCGGTTTTCCTGACCACTAATTCTGGTCGCGCCGAAGCCTTGAGCTTCGTTGCACCCGTGGCCTTCACGCTGGACTGGTTGCTCTTCTTCAGCGACAAGAGCAAGGTTCTCACCCTGGGGATCGTCTCTGTCCTTGGCGTAGTGTCCGGTTCAGCCGTCTATTGCCTGGCCTCGCGCTCGTTTCGCTGGGAAGGCTTCGGCGGCACAGAAGACACCGCGAATCATCTGATCGGCGCCGTGCTCATGGGCGTTGGCGGCGTGACCGCCATGGGATGCACTGTCGGGCAAGGTCTTTCGGGGATTTCCACCCTCAGCATCACCAGTTTCGTTGCCCTTTTTGCCATATTGCTTGGTGCAAGCGCGGGCCTACGCTACCAGATGTGGCGGCTTGAGCGCAGTCTGTGATGGCCGTGCTGACGCCTTCACAGCCTGAAATAAAGCCGACTCCTTTCATATTGTTCTCCCCTTTTGAGGCGGTCCCGGCGGATCTCGAGCGTCGTTTCGGCGGGCTTTCCCGCCTCTATGGTGCAGAAGGTGCTCGTCGAATTCGCGCCGCGCATGCCGTGGTGGTCGGAATCGGCGGCGTTGGTTCCTGGGCCGCTGAAGCCTTGGCTCGTAGCGGTGTCGCCCGACTCACCCTGATTGACCTGGACCACGTCGCCGAATCCAACATCAACCGACAGGTCCATGCGCTGGAGCCGACCCTGGGGAAATCAAAGGTTCAAGCCATGCGCGACCGCATTCGCGACATCAATTCCCACTGCATCGTGAACTGCATTGAAGACTTCGTGGACGCAGCCAATTGGCCGCAAATAGCCGCGCTGGATGTAGCCAGCCCTGACACACCGCTGGCCGTGATCGATGCCTGCGATCAGGTCCGGGCCAAGACGGCGATGGCAGACTGGGCGATGGCGAACGGCATTCTTTTTATTTCTGCGGGTGCAGCCGGTGGCAAGCGCCACGCGCACCGCGTCGACATAGAAGATCTTTCCCTCGTCACGCACGACCCCTTGCTGGCCCAGCTGCGCTATCGATTGAGAAAAGAGAGGGGCGCCGCGCGCCAGGGCAAGATCGGCGTTGCCTGTGTCTTCAGTCGC
Organism: uncultured Burkholderiales bacterium; assembly: GCA_903941205.1. GTDB lineage: Bacteria > Pseudomonadota > Gammaproteobacteria > Burkholderiales > Burkholderiaceae_C > Polaromonas. The sequence continues at coordinate 3,190 of CAJAOB010000414.1, forward strand.
GAGCCGATGACGCAGCCAGAGGCTGCTTGCGCGCCAGGCGATGGCGACCTCAACAGAGAGTCCGACATCAAACCGAATGACGGAACCCTCAACTGTCACGGCTACGGATCCGTGGTCAGCGTGACTTCGACCTTTGGTGCCTGCGCCGCCGGATGGTTGCTCGATAAAATTGCTTGCGCTTCTCAAAACACCCCGAAAAGGACGCTATAATCTGAGGCTCTCCTAGATTTCCGGTGGTGAAACTATTGGAGAGTATGAAGAAAAAGTGGGACGTTAGCTCAGTTGGTAGAGCAGCGGACTTTTAATCCGTTTGTCGTGGGTTCGACCCCCGCACGTCCCACCACTGAATTCGAGGCCCTGCTGCTATGCGAATAGAAGCGGGGCTTTTCTTTTTGGTGCTGCTGTAGGCAATCTGTAGGCAGCTTGGATAAATGCCGCAGACGAATTGGTAGCCCTTTTTGCTCTGCATAGCTAATCCCACCATGCACGTTGG
>CAJAOB010000415.1 GCA_903941205.1 uncultured Burkholderiales bacterium
TGACCGTTCGCCACAACTCGAACCCGGGACTTTGCTCAGTTTTCACCGGATTTTTCCCGTCGCCCTTCTTTTCAAAGCTCATTCAAAACCCATGACCACCGACAAAATCGACAACATCAGCGTCACCACCAAAGCCAGTGTCTATTTCGACGGCAAATGCGTGAGCCACGGCATCACTCTTGCCGACGGCACCAAAAAATCAGTGGGTGTGGTCTTGCCATCGAGCCTGACCTTCAACACCGGCGCGCCTGAGATCATGGAATGCGTGGCCGGCGGCTGCGAATACAAGCTCAAGGGCAGCGGCGCCTGGCTCAAGTCAGCGCCCGGCGAAAAATTCAGCGTACCAGGCAACTCCTCCTTCGACATCCGCGTGACCGAGCCCTACCACTACATCTGCCACTTCGGCTGATCCCTTTCGCGCACGCAACCCTGACACTGTCATGAGCACCATTCTTCAAAACCTGCCCATTGGGCAAAAAGTCGGCATCGCTTTTTCGGGCGGCCTCGACACCAGCGCAGCCCTGCACTGGATGAAACTCAAGGGCGCGATTCCCTACGCCTACACCGCCAACCTGGGCCAGCCGGACGAGCCCGACTACGAAGACATTCCGCGCAAGGCCATGCAGTACGGCGCTGAGAAAGCCCGCCTGATCGACTGCCGCCGCCAGCTCGCCGCCGAAGGCATTGCCGCGCTGCAATGTGGCGCCTTTCACATCTCGACCGCCGGCGTGACCTACTTCAACACCACGCCGCTGGGCCGCGCTGTCACCGGCACCATGCTGGTGGCCGCGATGAAAGAGGACGATGTCAACATCTGGGGCGATGGCAGCACCTACAAGGGCAACGACATCGAGCGTTTTTACCGCTACGGCCTGCTGACCAACCCCGACCTGAAAATCTACAAGCCCTGGCTGGACCAGCTGTTCATTGACGAGTTGGGCGGCCGCGCCGAAATGTCGGCCTTCATGACGCAAGCCGGTTTTGGCTACAAGATGTCAGCCGAAAAAGCCTACTCGACCGACTCCAACATGCTGGGCGCCACGCACGAGGCCAAAGACCTCGAGCACCTGTCCAGCGGCATGAAGATCGTCAACCCCATCATGGGCGTGGCTTTCTGGAAAGACGAAGTCGAGGTCAAACGCGAAGAAGTCACCGTGAGCTTTGAAGAAGGCCAGCCTGTTTCCCTGAACGGCAAGACCTTTGAAAGCCTGACCGAACTCATTTTGGAAGCCAACCGCATCGGCGGGCGCCACGGCCTGGGCATGAGCGACCAGATTGAAAACCGCATCATCGAAGCCAAGAGCCGAGGCATCTACGAAGCCCCCGGCCTGGCGCTGCTGTTCATCGCCTACGAGCGTCTGATCACCGGCATCCATAACGAAGACACCATCGAGCAGTACCGCATGAACGGCCTCAAGCTCGGCCGCCTGCTCTACCAGGGCCGCTGGTTTGACCCGCAGTCCATCATGCTGCGCGAGACCGCCCAGCGCTGGGTGGCACGCGCCGTCACGGGTGAAGTCACCATCGAGCTGCGCCGCGGCAATGACTACTCCATCCTCAACACCGAGAGCGCCAACCTGACCTACAAGCCAGAGCGCCTGAGCATGGAAAAAGTGGCCGGCTCGTTCACGCCGCTGGACCGCATCGGCCAGCTGACCATGCGCAACCTCGACATCGTCGACACCCGCGACAAGCTGGGCATCTACACGCGCACCGGTTTGCTGTCGCTGGGCGAAGACGGCACGCTGCCTTCTCTGGGCAACGACCGCAAGTAACTTGCCAAGCGGAAGTTAAAAAAAAACGCCCGGCGTGAAGCCGAGGCGGTTTTTTGATGTCAGCGAGGATTTACACCACCACCGGCTCATGCTCCAGCAGGATGCCAAAACGCTCATAAACACTGGTCTGGATCGCCTTGGCCAGCGTCATCACCTCGCCGCCCGTGACCGGGTTGTGCGGGCCGCCTTTGTTGATCAGCACCAGCGCCTGGCGCTCGTACACCGCGGCGTTGCCCACGCTTTTGCCCTTCCAACCGCAAGCTTCAATCAGCCAGCCCGCGGCCAGCTTGATGGAGCCGTCGGCCATGGGGTAATGCACGATCTTGGGCTCGCGCTGAATGATGTCGGCGCACTGCTCCTGCGAGACGGTCGGGTTCTTGAAAAAACTACCGGCGTTGCCAATCACCGCCGGATCGGGGAGCTTGGCCCGGCGGATCTCGCAGATCCACTGAAAAATTTGCTGCGCCGTGGTCGGCACCTCGCCGGTCTGGGCGATCTTGCGGTCCAGGTCGGCGTAACCCAGCACCGGCTTCCAGGGCTTGGGCAAGGCAAAACGCACGCGCGTGATCAGCGCCCGGCCCGCCAGCCCGAAGGCCGTGCCGCCGGCCGCCGCGCTGCTGGCATGCTTGAAGACCGAGTCGCGGTAGCCGAAAGCGCATTGCGCCGCATCCAGCTTGAAGGTCTTGCCGGTTTGCAAATCAATCGCGTCCAGCGACTCAAAGCGGTCTTGCAGTTCAACACCGTAGGCACCGATGTTTTGCACCGGCGAGGCGCCGACGCAGCCCGGAATCATCGCCAGATTTTCCATGCCGGGGTAACCATTGGCCA
>CAJAOB010000416.1 GCA_903941205.1 uncultured Burkholderiales bacterium
CGCGCCCTGTTTGGAGCCGCACCGGACGTCACCGAGGACGCTTACAACGCCCGCTGCCTTATGTGGTGGATGATGAGCGCCGTGGTGCGAGCACGCAAGCCGGGCAGCAAAGCCGACTCGATGCTGGTGTTGTACGCCGCCGATGGTGGCGAGGGCAAGACGGAGTTGCTCCGCGCTCTCTGCCCGGATGAGTCGTGGTTCAATCCGGCACCCGTTCCACTGCATGACCAGGTTCGCAATGCCGTCATTGACCTCGCGCGCCAGCTCGGCGCCAAAGGCCGGCTCGGCAAAGTAGTAGTACTGAAACGGCGCCGGCGAGACCGCCTGAATGTCAATGCCCATCTTGTCCATGTCGGCCAGCCGCACGGCAATGTCGGACAGCTTGGGCGCGCGGTCCTGCATCTGCTTGACGTTGACATCGCGCGTGAGCTGGTTGGCAAAGATGTAAGGCATTTCCTGCTCGGCCGGCTTCATCACTGCAGCCTTCTGGCCCACGGCCGGATTGAAGTAGTGGCAGTGCATGTCGATGCGCAGCGGCTTGCCGGCCTTCCCGGCGTTCTTGGCCTTCTTGACCGGCACCGACAGTTTCTTGACGGCAGCGGTTTTGGTGGCCGCCGCCGAGTGTTTGTGCAGCGGATTGGCGCAGTCGGGTTGGCAGGTGTAGAGCATCTTCTCGGGTCCTTGGCGGCTTATTCAGCCTTGATGTTGTTGTCGGCGACCAGCTTGGAATATTTGGCGTTCTCGGCAGCCAGGAAGGTGGCGAACTCTTCCTGCGTGCTGGCCATGGCTTCAACACCCAGGCCGGCAAAGCGTTCTTTCAGGTCCGGGTCTGCCATGACCTTTTTCAGGGCCGCCATGTAGGCATCGACCACCGGCTTGGGGGTTTTGGCCGGCAGGTAAACGCCCCACCAGTTGTTGGCCACCAAGCCTTGCAAACCGGCTTCGGCAAAGGTTGGCACGTCGGGCAGCATGCTGGTGCGCGTGGCGCTGGTCACGGCCAGCGGACGCAGGCGGCCTGTCTTGATGTGCTGGGCCACGGGCAAGGCATCGGACACCATCATGTTGATCTGGCCGGCGATCAGGTCCGTGACGGCCAGACCGCCGCCCTTGTAGGGGATTTGCACCATCTTGACCTTGGCCTGGCGCATGATCATTTCACCGGCCAGATGGGCCATGCTGCCCGGGCCGCTGGTGCCAAAGTTGAGCGTGTCCGGCTTGGCGCGCGCGGCAGCGAGCGGCTCGGCCAGGTTCTTGTAGGGCGAGGCCGCAGGCACCACCAGCACGTTCGGGCCCACCGCAGTGAGCGAGACGGCAATGAAGTCTTTCTCCATGCTGTAAGGCACCTTGGAGATCAGCGGATTGACGGCGGCGGGGCCGAGGTTGCCAATGACAAAGGTGTAACCGTCAGCGGGCTGACGGGCGGTGTATTCCATGCCGATGGAGCCGGCCGCGCCGGGCTTGCTCTCGATGATGACGGGCTGGCCCCAGGCTTCGCTGAGCTTTTGACCCATGATGCGCGCCATCAGGTCCGAGCTTCCGCCGACCGGGTAGGTCACCACCAGCTTGACGGGCTTGGAGGGAAAGGCTTGCGCATGGGCTGCCGTCCATCCGCAAAGGCACAGCGCTGAGGCTGCCAAGTAGCGCAAAGCCAACGATCGTCTGCTCACGTTTTTCATCTTGTCTCCTTCGTCTTACAGATTTTTGAAACCACACCTACCGCTCGAAAAAATTCAGTTTATATGATCGCTTGATAAATAACTACCCTTGGGACCTTGATGAAAACCCTGCATTTCGGGCGATTCCTCGGGCCTGTCTTTCAAGCGCTGCTGCTGTCATTCGCCAGCGCCAGGCCCGGAGCGCTGACTTGCGGTGGCTGGTACTGGCTGAAAAACTAGCCCGGCAGCTTGCCGCCGCTGGCCAGCCACCAGACCAGCAGCCGGGTGCAGTCGGCGGCGTCCAGGCCGCCCTGCGCGGCCTCGTCAAAGTTGGCCAGCGTGGCGCTGGTGAGCGGCATTTTTCGCTGCTGCCCGCTGCCTTGCGCCAGCATGGCGCGCAGGTCCTTGCGCATAGTTTTCACGTCGACGGTCACCATGTCGTTTTGCTCGCCCGCCAGGGCCTGCGCGATCATGGGGCCGCGCACCTTGAGCATGTTTGGCCCGCCCGAAGACTCCGAAAAAATATCGATCACCCGGGCCGGCTCCAGCCCCAGCGGCGCGATCAGCGACAGCGCTTCACCCAGGGTTTGCCAATACACCATCAGTGGCAAATTGATGGCCAGCTTCATCATGGCGCCTGCGCCGTGCGGCCCAACATGCTCGACTCGCCGGCACAGCTGCTGCAAAAGCGGCAAGGCACGCTGCAAGTGTTCAGCCGGCCCGCCCGCAAAACCGAGCAACTTGCCTTCCCGGGCCGGGCCGACGCTGCCGCCCACCGGGCACTCAACGTACGCCAAACCCGCCGCCTGCAAACGCGTGCCCATCGCCTGCTGGCGCGCAGAACTGGTGGTGCTCATGTCAATGAAGAGCTGCTGGGGCGCCGCGCCCGAAAGCAAACCCTC
>CAJAOB010000417.1 GCA_903941205.1 uncultured Burkholderiales bacterium
CAGGTTTCCAGGCCCGATTAAAAGCCCGCCAAGAGCCGTCTTGAGCGGGCTTTTTTTCGCCTGCGCGGCTTTCGCGGCTGCTTAGCGCACCGCGACTGCAGCGAGCTCGATGCGGGCTCGCAAGGCCGGCAACGCTGCGAGCATGGCAGCCCGCCCAGCATCGATGGCGCGTTGCCGCGCCGAAAAATCGGCGCTCTTCAACCCCACCAGCGAGGGCCGGATGATGATGTCTGCTTCCCGGAGTTCGTGCTGATTGATACTTTTTCCCATGATGGAAAAAGTCTGCAGCAAGATTTGCAGGGTGTCGTTGGTGCTGCTGCCTTCGGGCGTGGTTGAAATGTCGACAGCAATCACCAGTTCCGCGCCCATCTGGCGCGCAAAGCGCACCGGCACCGGTGCCACCAGCCCGCCATCGACGTAATCCCGGCCGTTGATCCGGACCGGCACAAATACCGCCGGGACGGCGCTGGAAGCGCGCACCGCAGTTCCTGTGTCGCCGCGCTGGAACAGCACCGGCTGCCCGTTACCGAGGTCGGTGGCGACCACGCCGAGCGGAATCGCCATGTTCTCAATCAAACGCCCGCCCACCGCCTCATTCACGTAGCGGCCAAGGGCGTCGCCGCGGAACATGCCGCGCCCCACCAGGGGCAGCATCCAGTCGGTGATGGCAACTTCTTCAATATTGAGCGCCGCTTTTTGCAGCTCAACGCTGGACTTGCCGCTGGCGTAAAGCGCCGCCACCAGACTACCCGCCGAGGTACCGGCGATGTAGGACGGACGAAATCCCGCCTCTTCGAGGACCGCGATCACGCCGACGTGGGCAAAACCTTTGGCCGCCCCACCGCCCAAAGCCAGCCCGATGCGGGGCGCGCGCTTGGTCACCGCCGTGGGCGTGTCGGCCGACCCAGGCACAGGCCCCCCGGGGCCGGCGCAACCGGCCAGCATAACGAGCGCTGCCGCCACGCTCAGCAGCCCACAGCGCTTGAGAATCGAGCCGCTGATCGGCCTTGACCCGGGGGGGCCTGAGATCGCGCCGGCCTCGCCGCCATGGCGTTGTTGCCAGGACAAAATGTTATTGCGAATAGTTCGCGTTTGCATTAAACTAGGTTCCATGTTCAATTCAACTTCTCTTCGATTCATCTTCGGCAAGCGTGCCCTTGCCCGTCTGACGCCCCTGGTCGCCGCCGCGTTCATGGGTCTGGCAGGCAGAGCTACTGCCCAAGAGCCCGTGCTCAACCTGTATTCTGCCCGTCACTATCAAACCGATGAGGCGCTGTACACCAATTTCACCAAGGCCACGGGCATCAAGATCAACCGCGTTGATGCGGATGACGCCGGCATATTGGCGCGCCTGAAGGCTGAAGGTGCCGCATCACCCGCCGATGTGATCCTGCTGGTGGACGCGGCCCGTCTGGGCAAGGCGGACATGGACGGTCTGTTCCGCCCCATCAAGTCGCCGGCTCTGGAAGCTGCGATTCCGGCGCAATTCAGGGCCAAGTCCGGACCTGAAGGCACCACCTGGTTTGGATTTTCCACTCGCGCCCGCGTCGTGGTGTACGACAAGCTCAGGGTCAAGAAAGCCGACGTTGACACCTACGAAGAGTTGGCCGACCCGAAAAACAAGGGCTTGCTGTGCACCCGCTCAGGTTCGCACCCTTACAACCTGTCGCTTTTTGGCGCCGTCACCGAACATCTGGGCGAGGCCAAAACCGAAACCTGGCTCAAGGGTCTGGTCGCCAACATGGCGCGAACGCCCAAAGGCGGCGATACCGACCAAATCAAGGGCGTGGCCAGCGGCGAGTGCGGTGTCGCCCTGAGCAACACCTACTACCTGGCGCGCATCCTGCGTTCCGATGCGCCTGAAGACAAAGCCATCGCGGGCAAGATCGGCGTGGTTTTCCCCAATCAGCAAAGCTGGGGCACCCATGTGAACGTAGCAGGCGCTGCGGTGGCCAAAAGCGCCAAGAACGTCAGCAATGCCGTGAAGTTCCTGGAATATCTGGCGAGCCCGTCAGCGCAAAACTACTTTGCGGACGGCAACAACGAATGGCCGATCGTGACAAGCGTCAAGGTCAACAACCCGGCCTTGCAAGCCATGACGGGCGGCAGTTTCAAGTCCGAAAACATCCCGGTCAGCGCGGTCGCCAACAACCAGACCAAAGTCCAGCAAATGCTGGACCGGGTCGGTTACAAGTAAACAGCACGCTCCCGCAGAAGCCCGGCTTGAGGTCAGCAAGTCGGGCTTTTTCATGCGTGATAATCGCCGGCTGACTTGACGTGAACGTCAATGACGCACCGAGCTTCAAGCCCGATTTCTCTACCCAAAATTACCCATTCAAAGGATCATCCATGGATATCGCTGGCAAGGTTTTCATCGTCACAGGCGGCGCTTCAGGACTCGGCGAAGGTACGGCACGCATGCTCGCGGCGCAAGGCGGCAAGGTGGTGATCGCTGACATGCAGGTCGAAAAAGGCGAAGCCATCGCCAAAGACATCGGCGGCGCCTTCGTCAAGTGCGACGTCAGCCAGGAAGCCGACGGTCAGGCGGTGGTGGCCAAGGCTGTGTCCATGGGCAAGCTGATGGGCCTCGTCAACTGCGCCGGCATTGCCCCGGCCGAGAAAACCGTGGGCAAAAACGGCGCGCATTCGCTGGCGCTTTTCAGCAAGACCATCACCGTCAACCTGATCGGCAGCTTCAACATGATCCGTCTGGCCGCCGAAGCCATGAGCCATAACGAGCCCGAAGCCACCGGCGAGCGCGGCGTGCTGATCTCGACGGCCTCGGTCGCAGCCTACGACGGTCAGATTGGTCAGGCCGCTTACAGCGCCTCCAAAGGCGGCGTGGTGGGCATGACGCTGCCGATCGCTCGCGATCTGGCACGCAACGGCATTCGCAACATGACGATTGCCCCCGGCATTTTTGGCACGCCCATGATGTTTGGCATGCCGCAGGAAGTGCAAGACTCGCTGGCCGCCAGCGTGCCCTTCCCCTCGCGCCTGGGCACGCCGCAGGACTACGCCAAACTGGCCCGCCACATCATTGAAAACGAGATGCTCAACGGCGAAGTGATTCGCCTTGACGGTGCGATTCGCCTGGCACCGCGCTGACAATAGGGCGGAATCAGGCGCCTGACGAGGCGCTCACCACGGCGCCAAATCAGGCCCGCAACCATGCGCCGGGCCGGGCGGCGCAGACATGCGATGACCCGGCCGCAGATGCCCCACAGCCTTGGCCGGAAATCTTCATGAAACTCACCTCAACGCTTGCGCGCCCACTTCACTCGGCGCTACTCGTCCTGGGCATCGCGGCAACGCTGACGGGCTGCGCGCTCGCACCGCGCGCCAGCAATGCGCCGCCGGTTCAACCCGAGCAGGCCTCGGGCTCGGTTGATAAACCCGGCTGGGCGACCCGGCAGTTTTCGGTGGCCGCAGCCAATCCGCTGGCGACGCAGGCGGGCTACCAGATTCTCAAAGCCGGCGGCTCGGCGGTCGACGCCGCCATTGCAGTGCAAATGGTGCTCGGCCTGGTCGAGCCGCAGTCCAGCGGCCTGGGCGGCGGGGCCTTTTTGCTGCACCACAACGGCCGGATCACCGAAGCCTTTGACGGCCGCGAAACCGCACCTCTGGCCGCCGACAAAGGGCTTTTTTTGGGCGCCGACGGCAAACCGCTGCCGTTTTATGACGCGGTCGTTGGCGGCCGGTCCGTCGGCGTGCCCGGCGTATTGCGCATGCTTGAAGACGCGCACCGGCAGCACGGCAAACTGCCCTGGGCTTCGCTGTTTGATCCCGCCATCACCCTGGCCGAGCAAGGCTTCAAAGTCAGTCCGCGCCTGAACACCTTGCTGGCCGGCGACCCCCATCTGAAGAAAGACCCGGTTGCACTGGCCTATTTTTTTGACGCCGCTGGCAAGCCCTGGCCGGTTGGCCATCGCCTGAAAAACCCGGAACTCGCCGGCGTGCTACGGCGCATTGCGGCCGAAGGCGCCCGGGCCTTGATGACCGGTGACATCGCGCAAGCCATGGTCGACAAAGTAAGGCAGCACCCGACCAACCCCGGACGCCTGACGATGGATGATCTGGCGCGTTACAAGGCCCAAAAACGCGAGCCCTTGTGCCATGACCATGAGGCGGGCACCCGCCGCTTGCGCATCTGCGGCATGCCGCCGCCGAGTTCGGGAGCGATTGCGATCGGGCAGATTCTGGGCATTCTCGGTCGGACACAAGCCGACCAGATTCCGCTTGCCGGCGGCTTGCCCGATCCGCACTGGCTGCACCTTTACACAGAAGCCTCACGGCTGGCTTTTGCTGACCGGGCCCAGTACCTTGCGGATCCCGACTTCGTCAATCCGCCGGGCGGCAGCTGGATGAGCCTGCTCGACGCCGACTACCTGACAGAGCGCGCACGCCTGATCGGCCCGCTGAGCCTGAAAACCGCCAAGCCCGGAACGCCGGGGCAGGTCAAAAGCAGCTACGCCCCCATGCCCGACCAGCCAGAATACGGCACCAGCCATATCAGCATCGTGGACGCCCACGGCAACGCGCTGGCCATGACCACAACCATCGAAGATGCCTTTGGCGCGCGTCAGATGGTCAAGGGTTTTTTACTCAACAATGAACTCACCGATTTCAGTTTTTCACCCAGCGACGCCCAGGGCCAGCCAGTGGCCAACCGCGTCCAAGGCGGCAAGCGACCCCGCTCTTCCATGGCGCCGACGTTGGTGTTTGACAAGGCCACAGGCGAATTGCTCATGACGGGTGGCAGCCCGGGCGGCGCGCTCATCATTCACTACACGGCCAAACTGCTTTACGGCAAATTCCACTGGGGGCTGGACGCCCAGCAGGCCATCAAACTGCCCAACTTCGCCTCGCTCAACGGTCCCAGCCTGCTGGAAGAAAGTCGCTTTCCGGCCAGTACGGTCGAAGCGCTGCAGCGCCGTGGCGCCGACGTGCGTGAAGTACCCATGACCAGTGGCCTGCAAGCGATTGAAAAAACGCCTTCGGGCTGGTTTGGCGGAGCCGACCCGCGACGCGAGGGCCTCGTGATGGGCGACTGAAGCCTGGCTCAGGCCCGCCTGCGGGAGGCAAAAGGCCCCCTGTGATTAAATCCACGCTTGACCTTCCCGACCCATGGCCATCCCTCAATCATTCCTGCAGGAACTCCTGGCCCGCGCCGACGTGGTGGACATCGTCGGGCGCCACGTTCAGCTCAAAAAGGGCGGCGCCAACTTCATGGGTCTGTGCCCTTTCCACGGCGAAAAATCGCCCTCCTTTTCGGTCAGCCCTTCCAAGCAGTTCTATCACTGCTTTGGCTGCGGCAAAAACGGCAATGTCATCAGCTTCCTGATGGAGCACGCCGGCATGACCTTCATCGAGGCGGTGAAGGATCTGGCACAGCAATACGGCCTGCAGGTGCCGGAAGATGACGTCAGCCCGCAAGACCGGGCGCGCGCCGCGCAGGCGCGCGAGCAACAGGCAACGCTGACCAGCGTGCTTGAAAAAGCGGGTGCGGCTTACATCCAGCATCTGAAAAACTCGCCGCGCGCCATCGACTACTTCAAAGGCCGCGGCCTGTCCGGCGAGATCGCCCGGACCTTCGGCCTGGGCTACGCCCCTGAAGGCTGGCGCAGCCTGGCCAGCGTGTTCGCCGACTACAACGACCCGCTGCTGGTCGAAAGTGGCCTGGTCATCACCGGCGAGCCGGGTGAAGAAAATCCAGCGGGCGAAGGCAGGCGCTACGACCGGTTTCGCGACCGCGTGATGTTTCCGATCCGCAACGTCAAGGGAGATTGCATTGGCTTTGGCGGCCGCGTGCTGGGCGACGACAAGCCAAAGTACCTGAATTCGCCGGAAACGCCGGTATTTAGCAAAGGGCGCGAGCTCTATGGCCTGTTTGAAGCCAGAACCGCCTTGCGTGAGCACGGCTACGCGCTGGTCACCGAAGGCTATATGGACGTGGTGGCCCTGGCGCAACTGGGCTTTGCCAACGCTGTCGCCACGCTGGGCACCGCCTGCACCGCCGACCACGTGCAAAAGCTGTTTCGCTTTACCGATGCGGTGGTCTTCAGCTTTGACGGCGACAGCGCCGGCCGGCGGGCAGCGCGCAAGGCCCTTGAGGCCGCCCTGCCCTTTGCCACCGATGTTCGCAGCGTCAAGTTTTTGTTTTTGCCGGCCGAGCATGACCCGGACAGCTACATCCGCGAGCACGGCCAGGAGGGCTTCGCGGCCATGGTCAAGGCCGCCGTGCCACTGAGCCGCTTCATGATGGAGACGGCCAGCGAAGCCTGCGACATGCTCACGGCTGAAGGGCGCGCCCATATGGCCAGCAAGGCGCGCGGGCTCTGGGGCTTGCTGCCGGACGGCGCCCTCAAAAGACAACTGCTCGCTGAAATTGCCGACCAAGTCCAGATTGACAGCCGGGAGTTGCTTCAAATTTGGCAGCCCGCCGCCCACAAAGGGCAAATGCGCGGCCAACGCCAGTCAAATTCCCCGGACCGGGGCTTCAAGCCCGGGAGTGGCAATGCAAGCCGGGCCGGGCCGCCAAACAGGCACGAGGAAAGCGAAGGCTACGGCATCCCTGGAAAAGAGGCCAGGTATCCGAGTCCGGAACCACCGTCCTACGGGAGCACCAGCGGATCACGCTCGGAGCAGGAGCCCGACGGTCCGTTCGGCAGCGGTTTGGGCTCCCACGACGGAAAAGCGGCGGCCAGACCACGCAGGCTGGCGGGCCGTATTTTGCCGGCCAGTCGCGAAGACCGGGTGCTGCGCGCCCTGCTGACCGACTCCCAGGCATGGGACAAGCTCAGTCACGATGAACAAGCCTTGCTTTCGGGGCTGCCCATGCCGCATGGGGGGCTGTTTGCGTGGCTTGAAAACCAACTGCACGAACACGGGCCGCAGCCTTGGGCGGCACTGCGCGAAGGTCTGCGCGGTCACGCCCATGAAAGCTACGCCGTCAACCAGTTGGCCCAAATCCCTCAGGGCATCGAGTCCGACTGGAGCGAAGTGCGAAGCATCTTGCTCCAACTCAGCCGATTGGCGCGCGAGACGGAAATGCAGGCGCTGGCCCTGCGCGCCGGTACCGATCCAGCCGCCATGGCGCGCTACCGGGAACTGGCCGGGCAGCAAAAAGCGCGTTGACAGGGCCGCCAGGGCAGCTTGGAAAGGCCTCTGACCCAGAGTTTCCCATCACTGGAACTCTGCCCGAAAAACAGGCAACACGGTATAATCCGGTTTCTCAATTCGGCAAGCGCGACAGCATCACCTCCGGCACCGGCTCCCCGCAACACGGGACCTCTTGGGTACAGAGCCACTTTTCCCGCAAGGACTGCATCCCAAATGTTCGCCCAAACAGCTTGCCGCCATGCCCAAGCAAAAGCTTCGGGCATTTTTTGTGCCCGCTTGGGGCTCCTGCTTCGATTTCGGTCTTGCCTGCTCGCGCCACTGCCAACCCGGCGCCGGCGTTTCAGCCTGACCGATCAAGAAGCTGAAGCTTCCGGCCTCAGGCCCTTTGATGTGAAAAAGTTTTTTGACCCCGGAGCTCGCCATGCCTGTTCAAAAGTCCAAGACGCCCGCCAAACCTGCAGCCAAAACCGCGCCTCAAAAACCGGCACTGAAAACCGCTGGTAAAGCCAACGCGAAAGCGCCGGCAAAACCAGTCGGCAAGAGCGCCGCTGCTGTCACCAAGCCGCTGGTAAAGACCGCTGAGCGGCAGCCTTTGAAGAGCGCGAAGGCACAACCCGCAGCGGCGCTGGCAAAACCGGCTACCGGCAACAGCAAGGTTGAAATGCCCAAAAAGGCCGTCATATCCAACAAAGCTCCTGGCCGAAGCAATGCGTCCGGCAAAGCCTCAAACCAAAACGAAATGACCCCTAAGAAAGAATCGTCCGTGCCCTCCAAGACCAGTCCTGCTGCCTCCAAGCCTTCCGCAAAAAAAGAAAGCGAGCTCAAAGCCGCCGCCTTGGCCGCCGAGATGGCGGCCAAGAAAAAACCGGGTCGCCCGGCCAAGAGCACGGCCGTTGCCGACGACGACGCCAGCGCCAAGCGTGGGCGCAAGTCCAAGACAGCGATCAAGGGCGAGATCGAAGAAGACATGTCAGACATTGAAGATGATCTGGTGGGCGAGCCAGTGGCCGAAACGACCGAGAAGGTCAAGCCACTGCGCATGAAGATCAGCAAGGCCAAAGAACGCGCCTTGATGAAAGAGTTCGGCCTTGAAGAGACCGTGCTGTCTGAAGAAGACACGGCCAAGCGCCGTCTGCGCCTGAAGACACTTATCAAGCTGGGCAAGACACGCGGCTACCTGACGCACGGCGAAATCTCCGACCACCTGCCCGACAAACTCGTCGATGCCGAGACGCTCGAAGTAGTCGTCAATATGCTCAACGACATGGACATTGCTGTCTACGAGCAGGCGCCTGATGCAGAAACCCTGCTGATCAACAACACTGGCGCGACGGTGGCCACCGAAGAAGAAGCTGAAGAGCAAGCCGAAGCTGCGCTGTCCACGGTAGACAGCGAGTTCGGCCGCACCACAGACCCGGTGCGCATGTACATGCGTGAAATGGGCACGGTCGAGCTGTTGACGCGCGAAGGCGAAATCGAGATCGCCAAGCGCATCGAGGGCGGCCTGATGCGCATGATGGAAGCAATTTCCGAGAGCCCGGCGACGATTGCCGAAATCCTTCGGCTGGCC
>CAJAOB010000418.1 GCA_903941205.1 uncultured Burkholderiales bacterium
CGTCCAGCACCAATGCGCGCGGCGATGCAGGATCAAGGCATGCAGGCCGGGGTAGCAGGTCAGCACTTCCCAGGCAGTGCGGGCGGCGGGGTCACGTTCAAGAATGCACTGAACGTCGGAACGGAGTCGGGAAAACATGAGGTCGAGTCTACTTGGCGCGGCGTCAGCTCGCCGGAGGCAAGGTCAATGACGCACCAGACGCTGGCGACGCTGGCGCCTGCGCCGCCGGTGCTGGCGGCCGGGTTTGGGCAGCCGCTTGCGACATGGCTTTGGCAACGCCGCGCAAGATGTGGATTTCTTCGCTGGACAGCTGCGCCCGGTTGAACAGCTGGTTCAGCCGCGGCATGAGTTTTTTGGGTGCCTGCGGGTCCAGAAAACCGATGTCGGCCAGCGACTGCTCCCAGTGCCTGAGCATGCCGGCGACTTCATCAGCCCCGGCGTGACGGGCTGTCTGCGTGGCGGCCTGCACAGTGAAGCCGCCCAACGCCTCGCGCCAGTCATAGGCAATGAGCTGCACCGCCGCCGCCAGGTTGAGCGAGCCGAACTTCGGGTCGGTCGGAATGCTCAGGCAGGCATGGCAGCGGTAAACGTCCTCGTTTTGCATGCCAAAGCGCTCGGAGCCAAACAAGAAAGCCACCGACTCGGGCCGCTGCCCCGCCGTCTGGTTTGCCGGCGAGGTCAGGGCCGCAAAGTGCGCTCGCGGCGCCACCGTGGGCGGACCAAAATCACGCGGCGTCATGGCCGTGGCGCACAAGTGCGTCACGCCATCGAGCGCCTCTTCAACGGTTTCAACGACGCGGGCGTTGTTCAGCACATCCAGCGCGCCGCTGGCACGCTGGATGGTTTCTTCGCGCCTGAGCACATTGGCCCAGCGCGGTGCCACCAGTACCAGGTCGGAAAAACCCATCACTTTCATGGCCCGAGCGGTGCCACCCACATTGCCAGCGTGGCTGGTGTTGATCAGGACAAAGCGGGTTTTCATGGACAGATCGGGAGAATTGAAGCCGCGGCAAAGGCGCGTCGAAGAGCTTTTAGCCGGCCAAGCGCCGTAAAATGCGCCATTGTCGCCTGCCCGCCGGTTACCGGCCCCGCAGCCCTGCCGCTCTTTTTTACCGTCTATGTCCAATCTCCACCCCATGCTCAACGTGGCCGTCAAGGCTGCGCGCGCTGCTGGCGCCATCATCAACCGGGCCGCGCTTGACGTCGAGTCCGTTCGTATTTCGGCCAAGCAGACCAACGATTTCGTCACTGAGATCGACCAGGCTGCCGAGGCCGTCATCATTGAAACCCTGCTCACGGCCTACCCGGGCCACGGCATTTTGGCGGAGGAGTCGGGCAGCGAGCACGGCGCCAAGGATTCAGAGTTCGTCTGGATCATTGACCCGCTGGACGGCACCACCAACTTCATTCACGGCTTCCCGGTTTACTGCGTCAGCATCGCCCTGGCCGTGCGCGGCAAGGTGGAGCAGGCCGTGATTTACGACCCCACCCGCAACGACCTGTTTTGCGCCACCAAGGGCCGCGGCGCCTACCTGAACGACCGCCGCATCCGCGTGGCCAAGCGCGCCCAGCTCAAAGACTGCCTGATCAGCACCGGCTTTCCGTTCCGGCCGGGCGACAAGCTCAAGCCCTACCTGAGCATGCTCGGCGAAGTCATGAGCCAGTGCGCCGGCGTGCGTCGCCCGGGCGCCGCCGCGCTCGACCTGGCTTACACCGCCGCAGGCTTCAACGACGGCTTTTTTGAAACCGGCCTCAAACCCTGGGACGTGGCCGCCGGCTCGCTGCTGGTGACCGAAGCCGGCGGTCTGGTTGGCAACTTCACGGGCGAGGCGAACTTTCTGGACCAGGGCGAATGCGTGGCCGGCAACCCACGCATTTACGCGCAGTTGGTCACCACGCTGGCGAAATACAGCAAGTTCGCCGGAGCGGGCGACAAGGCTGGCGTGCGGCAAGCCTTGGAAGAACAGGCTGCAACCGCCGCAGACGAGACCGCGCACAGCGAGGCACCTCGCGCTGAAAAAGGCACTTTGACCGGCAAGAAGACCCGCCCGACAAAAACCGCTGCGCCGGTATCGGCGAGCCCGCCAGCGGGCGACGCACCGTTTTAATCAGGCTTTTATAAGGCCGGCGGGCGCGGCGGACAGGCGCCGCCCGGCGGGGAGATGGCGCTCAAAAGCCGCACGGCTCGGCGCCAGACCTCAGGCGTTCAAGAGTTCTGGCAGGCGAGCATTTGGTGGAGCCAGGGCTTGTACAGGCAAGACGTCAAGCGGCCGGGGCTTCGTAGCTGCGAGCATTCAAATGAACCCGGGCCTGAAGCACCGCGCAGCGCATGCCGTCAAGTACCGGCCATTCAAGGCGCGACTGCAAGGCATCGGCGTAGCCGCAGAGCACCGCACCAGCCAGCACCAAGCTTTGCGCGCCCTGCTCGATCAGTTCGCGCGAGCCGGCAGTCAGCGCCTGCAGCACCTCCTCACTCAAGTCGCCAGCCGCGGCGCTGAAGGCCTGCGGCAGGTCCGGCGCGCTAATGCCGACCAGCGTCGCGCCAAGGCCCAGCGCCTCGACATGGGCCTGGTACAGCGGCGCCATGGCCGAGCCGATGGTCAGCAAACCAAAGCGCGAACCGTAGAGTCCGGCGCTCAGGCAGGCGGCCTGCGTCATGCCGATCACGGGTTTCGGTGCCAGGCGCTCGCGCGCAACTGCCAGACCGCAGTCGAGCGAAATACCCACCAGCACGGCGTCATAAGTGGCGCCGAAGCCTTCGGCCATGGCGACGATCCGATCCGCTGCTTCAAGCGCCTGGGCCTCGCAGCGTATCGCCGGCGGGCCGACCTGCGCGGTTTCGGCGTGCAATTCGTCGCCAGGTAAAAGCGCGCTGCGCGCCGAGGCGGCCAGTCGCTCGGTGATTTGAACGGATGTATTGGGATTGAGCAGCAGCAAGCGCATGGCAAGCAATCTAGCACTTGAAGCCGGCTGGCCGACCGCCACCGGCTGGCTTTGCCAACCCATGGTCCATCGCTTTACGGCAGCGCGACCGACTGCTTTCGCGAGGCGCCAAGGAAACGGACCCGAAAAATTTGAAACGCTGAAGCATGGGTTATGAATCCTTGATCTGGGATGAATCGGGTTTGCTGAAGTGGGGCAATCGCGAAGGAGAAAGTCAAAACCGAAAAGGGCAAAACAAAGGCGCCAGGCAAGACCGCGCGCCCTGCCGCTGGTCCCGGGTCTGACCGGATTGAGAAGGATTGAGACGAACTTAAAAGGATTGCCACGGATTTAAGTGGTTTTAGAAAGTTTCAGCCAGCGATGACGTCAGGGCTGGGTCACAGCTTGAGCGGCGCCCCAGCCATACAGGCGACCCCAGCCCTGGACTTTCGACGCATCGGCCCCGGCGGCGCGCAGCATGCCCCAGACCGTGGTGCTGACGGTGTCGAGCAGCGCAATGTCCAGCCGCGACTCGACCTCGGTGGCGAGCTGCGCGGCGTGCAGATTGGTGCAATAAGTCGCAACGGCCTCGGGCTTGGCCAAGGCGACTTCGTCGATCAGACCGAGCAGGGTTTTCGGCGAAACCAGCGCGAAATCATGGTTCACGCTGATGCCCAGATGGCGTTCGGCCACCACTTCAATGCCCATGCGGGCGTAGTTCGCCACGATGCGCTGTTGTACGTCTGCGGTGTAGGGCGTGACCAGCGCGATGCGGCGGATGCCCTGAAAGCGCAGCAGCTCATTGAGCGCCAGGATGGCGGTGGTGGCGACGATACCGGTGCTCTGATGAATCCGCTCGATCAAGCGCAGGTCCGAATCAAAACCCCGCCAGCCTGCGGCCGTTCCGCTCCAGCCGATCACATCGACACGCGCGTCCGCCAGCAGCTCGGCGGCTTGCAAGATCTTGCTGTCGTCAAACTGGCCAAGGGCTTCGGGCTGCAGTGAAATTTCGGTAACGCGAAATCTGGAAAAGTGGGCGCTGGCGCCCGGCAGGCCGGCAACGATCGCGCTGGTCAGGGGCTCCAGGGCTGTATTCGACGAGGGCGTCAAAACGCCCAGTCGCAAAGAAGAAGGCAAGGCCATGAAAGCACACTCCTCGGTATAAAAAAACATGCGGCGCCCGGGCAGCGGCGCCAGAGGGGTCTCGGGCTGTCACGGCCTCGGCCAAACCCCGCAAGAGCCTATTGTTCATCAAGCACCAACCCGTCCGGGCCAAAGCCCTGAGCCCTCAGATTTTGATTCCAAGCTGAACGATTGGGGCGTATATTGGGAGTCTTTTGGGCAAGGATCCAGAATCCACAGGTTCCCGACCAAAGCTGAAGTATTGGCACACTCATTGCTTTATCTGAAAATTATCCCTTTGGCACTAATTTTTCCCGCGCTTTCCCAACTTAACCCATGTAACCGCAACCTTAGGAGTCCCATGAATTTAGCCCGCAAACTTGCCAAGACAGCTTTGTCGCTCGCCGCAGTCGCCGCCATGGCGTCGACTTCCTTCAGTGCGCACGCCCAGGACCGCATCACCCTCAAGGTGATCGGCCAGCCTGCCGCGACCGGCATGGTGCAAAAGAACAAGGAAAAACCGTTCTTCGACGAGTTCGCCGCCCGTACCGGCCTGCCCATCAATGCAGACTACAAATCGGTTGACCAGCTCGGCATCAAGGACACAGAACAACTGCGCATCATGAAGGCCGGTCTGTTTGACATCGTTTCCTTGCGCGTGTCGCAAAACTCGCGCGACGAGCCCACACTGCTCGGCCTTGACCTGGTGGGTGCTGCGCCCAACTACGAAACCGCGCGCAAGGTCTACGACGCGTATCTCGACACGCTGGACAAGCGCCTGCAGCAACAGTTTCAAGTCAAGTTGCTTGGCGCCTGGCCTTTTGGTCCGCAGATCCTGTTTTGCAAAAAACCCCTTACAAAACTGGCCGATCTCAAGGGCATGAAAGTCCGCGTCTACGACCAGAACCTGGCCAAGTTCATCGAAACCGTCGGCGGCACGCCAGTGCCCCTGTCGTTCACTGAGACCCATCAGGCGCTGTCCATGGGTGTGGTGGATTGCGCGATTACCGGACCTAGCTCGGCCAACAGCTCCAACTGGCCAGAGGTCACGACCCACCAGTACGCGCTGGGCTTTCAGATGGCCTTTAATGGCTACGCGATCACGCTCAAGGCCTGGCAACGCCTGAAGCCCGCCGAGCAGGCCAAGATGCAAGCGGCTTTCACCACGCTCAACGACGACATCTGGGCTTATTCCAAGCAACTCACGCAAGATGCAATGAACTGCAACGCCGGCAAAGAGCCTTGCACCACGGGTAAAAAATTCAGCCTGATCGACGTGCCGGTTCTGCCGTCCGACATCGACACCGTGCGCAACGCGGTCGCCAGCCTCTCGGTGCCGACCTGGGCCACCATCTGTGATGCAGCCAACCCCGGTTGTTCCACCACCTGGAAGAACACCGTGGGCAAGGCCCTGGGCATCAAGTAAAGCCCCAGCCGGCCGAGCGCCATGGCGCCGGCCGGCATTTTTTTGACGTTCACAGTCACCCGGAGTAAGACCCATGAGAGAAACCGTAGAACGCTGGCTTGGTACCTTGTTCGGGTTGATTTTTGTTGCCTTGTCGCTGGTGGTCGCTTTCGAGACCGCCGTGCGAAAACTATTCAACTTTTCACTGCAAGGCGCGGACGAACTTGGCGGCTATGCGCTGGCCGTTGGCGCGACCATCGCCTTCAGCATGGCCTTGCTGGCCCGCACCCATGTCCGGGTCGATGTCTTTCACGCACGCATGCCGCCCCGGGTGCAAATTTTCCTGAACTGGTTGTCCTCCGTTTCCATGGCGGCTTTTGGCGGCCTGATGGCCTGGCTGGCCTGGTTCGTGATTCAGGACTCCCAGAGCTACAAAAGCGTGTCGCAAACCCCCTGGGCCACGCCGCTGGTGATTCCGCAAAGCGCCTGGCTCTTCGGCCTGATCATTTTTGGGATTCTTGCCACTGGCGTTGCCGTGTACGCAAGCTTTCTGCTCGCAAAAGGCCGCACCAGCGAAGTCAACGCCTTGCTGAATCCCCGCTCAAGCGACGAGGAACTTGAGGAAGAGCTTGAGGACCTGAAAGCGCGCGCCAAAAAGCATCCGTCCACTACAGCTCCGGGAGGCGCGGCATGAGCATCACCTACATCCTGATCGGTTTTTTCATCATGCTGGGCATGATGCTCGTCGGGCTCCCAATTGCCACGTCCATGGCCGCCGTCGGCATCCTGGGTGGCCTGCTGGCCTACGGTTTGCCTTTCATCAATTCCATCGCGCCTGTGATCTGGGGCGTGCACAACGACAACCTGCTGACCTCGGTTCCGCTGTTCATCCTGATGGGGGAACTTCTGCTGCGCTCGGGCATTGCCGACCGCATGTTCGGTGCTTTGGCAGCCTGGCTCGGACGCCTGCCCGGCGGTCTGCTACACACCAACATTGGTTGCAGCGCGCTGTTTGCAGCCACCTCCGGTTCATCGGTCGCAACGGCCGCCACCATCGGCACGGTGGCCCTGCCCTCATTGCACCAACGGGGCTACCGCATGGACATGTCGCTGGGCTCGATTGCGGCCGGTGGCACCCTGGGCATTTTGATTCCACCGTCGGTCAACATGATCGTCTACGGCTCGCTCACGGACACATCGATCGGCCGCCTGTTCGTCGCCGGCATCATCCCGGGCTTGCTGCTCACGGCCGCATTCATGACCTTCATTCTGGTTCATGCCCTGATCACCAAAAGCACCATCCGCGAAGAAAAGGTTCCCTTGCCAGTCAAGCTTCGTCTGCTCAAGGACCTGGTGCCACCGGGCGTGATTTTCCTGATCGTCATGGGCAGCCTTT
Source organism: uncultured Burkholderiales bacterium (assembly GCA_903941205.1). Classification (GTDB taxonomy): domain Bacteria; phylum Pseudomonadota; class Gammaproteobacteria; order Burkholderiales; family Burkholderiaceae_C; genus Polaromonas. The sequence continues at coordinate 6,846 of CAJAOB010000418.1, forward strand.
ACACCGGCGTGGCCACCACCACCGAATCGGCGGCCCTGGGTGTCGTGGCCTCGCTGATCTTTACCTGGCAAAGCGGCAGTCTCAAGTGGAAACTGCTGCAAAACTGCTTTGTACAAACCGGCAAGACCAGCGGGATGATTCTGCTCATCATCACGGCAGCTTTTGTGCTGAATCTGGCAATCAGCCTGACCGGCGTGGCTGAAACCATGACCAAGTGGGTCACCTCGTTTGGCTTGTCGGGTACGCAGTTCCTCTTGGTGCTGGTGGTTTTCTACCTGCTGCTTGGCATGTTCATGGACGTCATGTCCATGATGGTTGCGACCGTGCCCATCACTTTTCCGATCGTGGTGGCGCTTGGCATTGACCCGATCTGGTTCGGTGTTTTCATCGTGCTGATGTGCGAGCTCGGGCTGATCACGCCGCCGGTCGGCATGAACCTCTTTGTGGTGCAGGGCATCCGGCCGGACAAGGGCACGATCAAGGACACCATCTTCGGTGCGTTTCCCTATGTGCTGATCCTGCTGGCCTTCACCGGCCTGCTGATCGCCTTCCCGTCGATCGCCACCTGGCTGCCACGCCAGATGTGAGCCTGATGTGAGCTTGATGTGAAGGAAACCAGCCGGCCCTGGTGGCAGGCCTCGGCCGTGCAACTCGGTCAGGCTTACCGATCGGGGCAAGTCACGCCCAGCGCAGTGGCCACAGCCTGCCTGGCGCGCATCGCCGAAGTCAACCCGCGCTTGAACGCCTTCGTTGCCTTGCGAGAGGCTTTTTTGCAAGACGCACAAGCCAGCACCGAGCGCCATGCACGCAGACAGCCGCTGTCGCTGCTGGACGGGGTACCACTGTCCATCAAGGACAACCTCCTGACATGCGACATGCCGACAAGCTGGGGCTGCCGCGCCCTGGCCGGGCACCGCAGTGAAGAAGATGAAACGCCGGTAGCCCGGGCGCGCGCAGCCGGCGCGCTGCTGGTCGGCAAAACCAATGTGCCCGAGTTCACGCTGGAAGGCTACACAGACAACGCATTGTTTGGCACGACCCGCAACCCCTGGAACCTGGCGCTGACGCCGGGGGGATCCAGCGGCGGTGCGGTGGCCGGCGTGGCCTCGGGCTGCACGCCGCTGGCGCTGGCCACCGACGGCGGCGGCTCGATCCGGCGCCCCGCATCGCACACCGGCCTGGTCGGCTTCAAGCCCTCGCTAGGCGCCGTCGCGCGCGAGCACGCCTTGCCCACACTGCTGCTCGACTTCGAGGTTGTCGGCCCGATTGCGCGCACGGTGGCCGATGCGCGGCTGCTGTTTGATGCGCTGCGTGGCCCGACGCAGCGCGACCGCCGCTCGCTGGCGGCGTCAGCGGCCGCCACTTTGGCCAGTCAAGGCCCAGCGGCGCTGCCAGCGCGCGTGCTCTACGTGCCAGCCATGAACGGTGCAGCGGTCGATCCCGAGATTGCGCAGTGCTGTCTCCAGGCAGCCGGCCGGTTGCGCCAGCTCGGCCACCATGTCACCGCGGGCGAGTTGCCGCTTGACCTGCGCTGGATGAACGAATCCTGGCCCGAGGTCGCGCAAATCGGGCTGGCGGCACTTTTTAGCAGCCACCCGCATTGGCGTGAAGACGCAGCCACCAAATACCAAGCCATGGCGACAGCCGGGCAAGCCTTGCCGGCCTCCCGCCTGTGGCAGCTGATCGGGGAAATAGACGAACTGCGCCTGGCCTGCTCGCGTCTTTTCGAGACTTATGACCTGATCGTCATGCCGTCGGCGGCGGCGCTGCCGTGGCCCGCGCAAGAGGCTTTCCCGCCCGAGATAGACGGCAAAAAGGTCGGGCCGCGGGGCCACGCTGTTTTCACGGGCTGGGTCAATGCCGCCGGCCTGCCCGCGGTGGCGCTGCCGGCATCACCCGCCGCCAACGGCTTGCCGATTGGCATTCAACTGATCGGGGCCTACGGCACCGACGTCGCGCTGCTCGACCTGGCCGAGCGCTACGAAGCACTCGCGCCCTGGGCCGGGCGCTGGCCAGCGCTGTGAGCGCCTGCGCATCAAAGCTGCAAGCTGGCCTCGCCAATGCCGTCAAAACGAACGCGAACCAGATCGCCAGCGCGCGCCGGCGCCATGCCGTTCCAGGAACCTGTGCTCACCACCGCTCCGGCGGGCACCACCGCACCGTCCTGC
>CAJAOB010000419.1 GCA_903941205.1 uncultured Burkholderiales bacterium
CCGTGCGAGCCCAGTCCGGCGAGCAAACCGCCATCGACCTGATCTTCACCGTGCCCTACGAGTAACGATCCCGCCATAAGCCCCAACGAATACAATCGCCGCCAGCTCCCGGCACCCGCCGCCATAGTTCAATGGATAGAACGAGTGCCTCCTAAGCGCTAGATACAGGTTCGATTCCTGTTGGTGGTACCAAACCAGAATCCCGCAAGGTCCAAAGCCTTCCGGGATTTTTTATTTTCCCCTCTGAAAATCTGCTTTTTGCGTGACCGGCACTGCATCAAGGAGCGGCAAGGCGTGACCCGTTCCGGGGAAGCATGAGGACACATCCGGGCGAGGATCCGGCTGCACATCCGGGTGCAAATCCGGACAGGCCGGCTCGCCCATCAGGTCCGCGAAAACGGCCCGCAGCTTACCCGTCACATCCACCGTTGAATCGGTTTTTTCCTGACAGGAAAACACGGTTTGGCGTGTTACTTTTGATTCGGTCATCACATTTTGGGGATGCCCGAACAATCAACGCGACGGATCTCATGAGCCGGGAACTTCAATCTCTTCAGATACTCAGGGCGGTTGCGGCCACCAGTGTCATTTACTACCACATTGGTGCGGGTCCGGTGTTTGGCTCTTTTGGCGTCGACCTGTTTTTCGTGCTCAGCGGTTTTGTGATGGCCAAAATCCTGGTCACGCCGACCAGCGTTCTGAACTTTTCGCTCGGCCGGGTTGCCCGTATCGTGCCGCTTTACTGGGCGCTGACCACCGGGCTCCTGCTGTTGGCAGCGCTGAAACCCGACCTCCTGAACTCGACCACAGCGAACCTCTGGAACTATGCCAAGTCGCTGCTTTTCGTGCCGTATTTCAAGGAGAACGGCACCTTGCGGCCCATGCTCGCGGTCGGCTGGACCTTGAATTACGAGATGTATTTTTATGCCTGCATCGGTATTTCATTGCTGGTGAGCAAAAAACGCTATCAGTTCATCACCGGGCTGCTGATTTGCTCGGCGTATTTCCTGGTGGGCAGCCGGCATGACGGCAGCGCGGCCTCGGCATTTTTCAGCAATGCCCAGCCGTTTGAATTTCTCCTGGGCATGCTGCTGTTCAATGAATATCAAAAAGGAAGACTGGCGGCGGTTTCGGGGCCGCTCGCCATCAAGCTGTGCGTGCTGATGGTTGCGCTTGCTTATGGTTTCATGGCCTTAGCCGAGGCCTTTCGGATCCAGGCCAACGAGTTATGGCTGTATGGCATTCCTTCGCTCTTGCTGCTGGCGGGCCTGCTGCGCCTGGAAAGCTTCATATCGCCAAGACCGAATCGCCTGGTGGCTTGGCTCACCCGCATGGGCGACGCCAGTTATGCGACTTACCTCAGCCATTACTACGTGGTTGAAGCCTTCCGCAAAGTGCTGCTGCCCAAAATCAGCTGGATCGAGCCGGACGGCCCGGCGGCGGTTGTGATCATCATGCTGGCCTGCCTGCTGACCGGCGACTTGCTTTACCGCTATGCCGATCGTCCGCTCAGCGATTTTTTCCGGAAACGGTTGCTGAACAAGCCGCGCGCTTTTGCAATGACAGGTCCGGCGGCCCCGGTCGGCCAGTCTGTTGGCAAGTCCGAGGCCTGAAGCGCTGGGCACGGCTCGATAGCGCACAGTTCAATAGCGCACAGTTCAAAAGCGCACAACTCAATAACGCACGCTCAGAAGCTGCGCCGAGTTGCGCTCGATCAGGCGGCCGGGCAGCAGTTCAGACTGCACCGCAGCGTGCGCGTCGTCCACCTGGCTGCGCAGGATTCGCGCTGCATGGGCCGCCATTTCCTCGAAGGGCTGGCTGACGGTGGTCAGCAGGTAGGCCGGGCGCCGGCCCGAGGGTATGTCGTCAAAGCCGACCACCGACACATCGCGCGGTACTTGCAGCATCAAGGCAAAGCGCAGGGCATCGAGCATGCCCAGGGCCATGGTGTCGTTCACGCAAAAGACCACCTCGGGCTGCTGCCGGGGATCTGCCAGCGGGGCGCCAGCAAACAGCGCCAGGGCGGCGGCGTGGCCCGACTCGTAGTGATAGTCGCCCTCGACCTCGATGATGTTCTCGGCGCCAAGCTCTTTGAGTCGCTGGACAAAGCCTTGGATTCGCAGGGCCGACACGGGCGCGTCTTGCGGCCCGCGGACGACGGCAAAGCGGCGATGGCCCGCCGCAAAAAGGCGTGAAGCCAGCAGCGCGGCCGCACTGGTGTGGTCGCAAGCCACGACACAGGCGCCCGGACTGGCCGCAGCACGGTTGAACAAGACCAGCGGCCGCTGTCGCAAGCGGGCTTGCGCCAGGTCGCCAGACGACAGGCTGACGCAGGACACGACGCCGTCGACACCGAAGGCCAGTGCCTGAGCCAGCGCCTGACCGCCGCCGCTTTCCTGCTCGGAAGGAAACAGCAAGGGTTGAAAGCCGTGGCGCAACAAGGCCCGGGTCAAAAAGAAAAGCACATCGGGCGCATCGCGCTGGGTGGACTCCGTCAGCAGCAGCCCCGCCAGCCCCGAACGTTTGGTGATCAGGCTGCGTGCAATGGCGTTGGGTGCGTAGCCCAGGACCGCCGCAGAAGCCAGCACCTTGGCCCGGGTTGCGGGCGCGATGGGCGAGCTGGCCTGGAAAGCGCGTGAAACCACGGCTTGCGAGACGCCCGCGTGAAGCGCAACGTCATAAGACGTTGGAGATTGCATTTTTCGTCTCATGATGAAATCGAATTCACAGTAGGGTAAACCCAATTTTCTATTGCGAAGTGAGCGCTATTTTCGTTCAATGCAAGCCTGTATTCAAACAGTTTATGAATTCAAATTCAAACTCAGGAGCCTGTCATGAAACGTCGAAATATCCTTCAAGTCACCGCGGCCAGTGTGGGTGCGGGCATGGCGCCATGGGCTTTTTCCCAGGGTTCTGCCGCAGCGCTCAAGCCCGGCAAGCCCTATGCCGGCGTCGAGGTCAACCTGCTGACCGTGGTCGCGCCTCAGTTCAAGGCGCATGAGGCCAAACTCGCCGAGTTCGAGGCGCTGACGGGCATCAAGGTCAAATACCAGTACGTGCCCTTCGGCTCAACCCGCGAAAAACTGACGGCCGAACTGGTCGGGCAAAGCGCCCAGTACGATGTACTCAGCGTCATGGATGTGTGGGGCCCTTCGCTCTACAACCTGTTCGAGCCGCTCAACGGCATGCTGGCCGAAAAGAAAATCGACATGCAGGCGCGCTATCCAAGCGCGCATTTGCGTGCCGCGCGCGACGGCAATGGCAACGGCAAGAACGTGCTGGGCTTTCCCATCCGCGGCCATGTGCAACTGATGTTCTACCGCAAGGACATCTTCAACCAGCTCGGCCTGAAAGCGCCCGCCACCTGGAACGACATGGTCGAGGCCGGCAAAGTGATTCAGAGCAAGACCAACATGTCGGGCGTGGCCATGTACTACGGCAAAACCGGTGGCCAGAACCTCATGATCTGGTTCAACTACCTGTGGGGCATGGGCGGCGACTTGCTCGACGCCAAGGGCCAGCCGGCTTTCAACAGCCCGGCCGGCGTCGCAGCCACGCAGGCTTACATGGACGTGATGCTCAAGCACAAGGCGGCGCCAACGGCATCGGCCTCGTTCAATGAAACCGACGCGGTCAATTCGATGGCACAGGGCAAGAGCGCCATGGTGCCGGTCTGGTGGTGGCGCTACGCCAGCCTGGTGGACCCTAAAACGTCCACCCTCAAGCCCGAACAGGTTGCCTTTGCACCGCTGCCCAGCATGCCGGGCAAGGAAAACACCACCTACACCAACACCTGGTTTTACGGCATCAACAAGAACTCCAAAAAGAAGGCCGCGGCCATGGAGTTCCTCACCTGGCTGTCCGATCCGGAAATCGAACGCAGCGTACTGCTCGACAAGAGCATGAACGAGGTGGTCGCCATGCAGACCAAAAACCTGCTCGACGGCGACGTCAACGCGCGCTACAACGGCATGCATGTGTTCGGCGCACAGGCGCTCAAGGGCGCCAAAGGCACGCCGCTGTTTGACCAGTGGCCGCAGGTGAGCGACATTCTGGAGGCCACGATCAGCGAGCTGGCGGCGGGCCAGAAGCAGGTCAAGCCGGCGCTCGATGAAGCGGCAGCCAAGGTTCGCCGAATCATGCGCGCATGAGTCAGGGCCCGACTCGGCGCAAACCACTGCCCGTTCACTGGTTGCTGCTGGCGCCGGCACTGGCGTTTGTGGCGGCCATGGCGCTGTTCCCCCTGGGCTATTCGCTGGTGCTGAGCTTTCGTGAATGGAAGCTGGCGCGGCGAAGCTCCCCGGGGGACTTCGTCGGTCTGTCGAACTACCTGAATCTGCTGACGGACGACCCGGAGTTTCTGGAAGCGCTGCGAGCCACGGCCGTCTTCATCACGGCCGACGTGCTCCTCACGCTGGCGATTGCCTTGGGCGCGGCGCTGCTTTTGCAAAAAGCCGGCCGGCTGAACACGCTGGCGCGCACCATGCTGATCCTGCCCTTTGTGATGAGCCCGGCGCTGATCGGCATCTCGTTCCGATTTTTCCTCAACGCCGAATACGGCATCGTGCACCACCTGGTGGGCTTGTTCATTCCGGCGCTGAAAGACACGGTCTGGCTGGCCGACGCCAGCCTTTCCATGGTCGCCATCGTGGCCTCGGATGTCTGGCACTGGGCGCCTTACATGACGCTGGTGATGCTGGGCGGCCTGGCCTCGATTCCAACTGAAACCCAGGAGGCCGCGCGGATTGACGGCGCCTCCGCGTTCCAGGTGTTTCGCGACATCACCTGGCCGCAGTTGCTGCCGGTCGTGGCCGTGGTGGCGGTGCTGAAAACCGTTTTCGCCTTGAAGGCGTTTGACACCATCTACACGCTGACCAACGGCGGGCCGGGCAACTCGACCAAGACCCTGGCTTACTTTGTTTATGAGCAGGGCTTTAGCTATTACGACATGGGCTACGCGGCCGCAGCGGCGTATCTCCTGACGGCGGCGCTGATGGTCATGGCCGGGTTCTACCTGCGCCTTGTTTTTGCTAAGGCGAGGTGATGGCATGAGCGCCTCTTCCCTCGCCAACCCTGCCAGCCGTCAGGGCCTGGACCTGATCGAAGGCTATCGCGCGCCGGCCCGCGAAGTCGCCGCCGACTGGCTGCGCCAGATGCTGGTCTTTGTTGGCATTTGCACCATTACGCTGCCGATTGCCTGGATCGCCATCACGGCATTCAAGCTGCCGCGCGATGTGTATTCGCTGGACTCGGCGCTGGCCTTCACGCCGACGCTGGAGAACCTGCGTACGGTGTTCGAGCACCCCTGGAATCTGGGCTCGAAGATCATCAACAGCTTTGCCGTGGCCATTGGCACCGTGCTGCTGGCCATCCCCATGGCGACCATGGCGGCTTATGCCTTTTCGCGCTTTGAATTTCGATTCAAGCAGACCGTCTTTTTGCTGGTGATTGCCTCGCAGTTCATCCCGGCGGCGGTGGTGGTGTTGCCTTACTTTCTGATGTTCAAGCAAGTCGGCATGCTCGACACGCGCAGCGCCCTGGTGCTGATCAATATGTCGGTGGTCTTGCCCTATGCGGTCTGGATGATGAAGGGCTTCATTGATGCAGTGCCGGTCGAGATCGAGGAGTCGGCCATGGTCGACGGCGCCTCGCGGGCTCGTGTGCTCTGGGAAATCGTGGTTCCGGCCGCACTTCCCGGGATCATCGCTGCGGCGGTCTTCAGCTTCACGCTGACCTGGAACGAGTTCCTCTTTGCGCTCATCATCAGCAAGCAAGACGCCCTGACCCTGCCGATCGGCCTGATCGGCTTTCGCACCGAGCGCGGCGACTTGTGGGAACTGATGGCCGCGGGCGGCATCCTGATCACCGCGCCTATGTTCCTGATTTCCCTGCTGGTGCAAAAGCAGTTCATCCAGAGTCTCACGGCCGGTTCCGTGCGCTAACACCCTGCCGCCTTCAACATGACACAAATATCCCTTCGCGGGCTGTACAAAACCTTTGGCAACACGCAGGTGGTCAAGGACCTGAACCTGGACATCGCGGCGCAGGAATTCCTGGTGCTGCTCGGGCCATCCGGCTGCGGCAAGACCACCACCATGCGCATGGTGGCCGGGCTGGAGCAGGCGAGCCACGGCGAAATCTGCTTTAACGGCCGGCGCATGAACGAGGTGCCGACGCAGCAGCGCGACGTGGCCATGGTGTTTCAGAACTACGGTCTGTACCCGCACATGACGGTGGCGCAGAACATCGGCTATCCGCTCAAACTGCGCGGCATCAGCGGCGCCGAGCGCGACGCGGCCGTGCAGCGTGCGGCTTCGCGGGTGGAACTACTGCCCTACTTGCACCGGCGTCCGCGCGAGCTCTCGGGCGGCCAGCGCCAGCGGGTCGCGCTGGCGCGCAGCATTGTGCGCACGCCCAAGGTGTTCCTGATGGACGAGCCGCTGAGCAACCTCGACGCCAAGCTGCGCGTGGCCATGCGCGCCGAGCTCAAGCACCTGGCGCACGAACTGCAAGTCACCACCATCTACGTGACGCATGACCAGGTCGAGGCGATGACGCTGGCGAACCGGGTCGCCATCATGAAAGACGGCGTGATCTTGCAGCTCGCGCCACCCGAAGAGATTTACAACAACCCCGTCAACGCCTACGTGGCGGGCTTCATTGGCAGCCCGGCCATGAACCTGATCGCCGTGCACGGCGATGGCGCCGGTCTGAGCGCCGAAGACGGCACGCCCATCCGGGCCAGCGCACCGCGCCCGGGCCCACTGACGCTGGGCATACGCGCCGAAGACATGCAGCTGGTGAGCCAGGACGATGCAAATTTTTCGGCCGGTATTTACGCCTTCGAATTGCTGGGCGACGCCACCATGGCCACCCTCAAGCTGGGCAGCACCAGCGTCGCCATCAAGGGCGAAAAGAACCTTCGGCTGCGCTTTGGCGAACGGGTCCATGTGCGCTTTGACCCTGCGCGCCTTTACTGGTTTGACAGCGTCAGCGGCGAACGCGTTCAGGCGCCTGGTGGCCGCTGAATGAGTGCAGCTCGCCCGACCCTGGTGATGCTGCCGGGGACTTTGTGCGACGCCAGACTCTTCGCGCGGCAGCGGCGCGGCCTGCGCCACGCGGCCGATGTTTGCCTGATCGACTACCGCGGCCTCCAGCCGAGGCGCGGCGCGGCCAGCCCCGCTGACTGGGTCCGGCAGCTGCTGGCGCGCTTGCCCGCCACTTTCTCGCTGGCGGGCTTTTCACTGGGCGGCATCTGGGCGCTCGAGATCTTGCGACAGGCGCCCGAGCGGGTCGAGCGACTGGCCATGATTGCCAGCAACGCACAGGGCGCCAGCGCCAAGGGAAAGCGCAACAGCCGGCGCCAGAAACGGCTCTGGCGCCAGCGCGGC
>CAJAOB010000420.1 GCA_903941205.1 uncultured Burkholderiales bacterium
GGCAGGCGCCTGGATTTCAGACGCTGGGTGCCATTGCAGAGGCCGGGCATTGGGCGCAGTTTGAGCGGGCTGCGGCTTTCAATGCGGCCTTGCTGGCGCTGTTGGACCGGCCCCGTTAGGCGCTCAAGCCGACCCGCTTACTTCTCAATCGCCAGCAGCTCGACCTCAAAAGTCAGCGTGGCTTTGGGCGGCACCGCTGCGCCGGCGCCTTTGTCACCATAGGCGGTGGCGGGCGGGCAGGTCAGCGTGGCCTTGCCGCCGACCTTGATTTTTTGCAGGCCTTCGGTCCAGCACTTCACCACGCGGTCCAGCGGGAAAGTGGCCGGCTCGCCGCGCTTGTAAGAGCTGTCGAATTCCTTGCCATCGGCCAGCGTGCCCCGGTAGTGCACCTTGACCTTGTCCGTCGCCTTGGGCGTGGCGCCGGTGCCATCTTTGGTGTGAACCACCTTCACGCCGGACTGCAGTGTTTCGGCAGGCGCGGCGGCCAGGGCTGAAGCGCTTGCCAGGGCCAGCGCGGCAAAAAGGGGAATAAGGCGCAAGGCCACAGGCTTGTTCATGAGTTTTTTAAAAAAAGTGGATCGGTTTGGCGCTCAGGCGTAATCAGCCACCGGCACGCAGCTGCAAAACAGGTTGCGGTCGCCGTAGACATTGTCGACGCGGCCTACCGGCGGCCAGTACTTGGCGCGTTTGAGGCTGGCCAGCGGAAAGGCGCCGGTCTCGCGTGAATAAGGTCGGTCCCAATCGGCGCCCAGCAAGCTCGCGGCCGTGTGCGGTGCGTGCTTCAGGGGGTTGTTGTCTTGCGGCCAGACGCCGCTTTCAATCAGGCGAATCTCCTCCCGGATGGCGATCATGGCGTCGATGAAGCGATCGATCTCGCCCAGGGTTTCGCTTTCCGTCGGCTCGACCATGAGCGTGCCGGCCACCGGAAAGCTCAGCGTGGGCGCATGAAATCCATAGTCCATGAGTCGCTTGGCCACGTCTTCGGCGCTGACGCCGCTGCTGTCCTTGAGCGGCCGCAAGTCCAGAATGCATTCATGCGCCACCAGACCGCTGTCGCTGGCGTAGAGGGTCGGGAAATGGTTTTTCAGGCGTGCGCTGATGTAGTTGGCGCCAAGAATCGCCACTTCAGTGGCCGCCTGCAAACCCTCGGGGCCCATCATGCGGCAGTACATCCAGCTGATCGGCAGCACTGCGGCGTTGCCTAGCGGCGCTGCTGAGATTGCCCCCACGCTTGTCGCTGCGCGTACTGCGCTGCCCCCCGAGGGGGTTGTCCCGCCTTGGGGCGGCCCGGCGGTGGGACTGGCCCCCACGCTTGTCGCTGCGCGTACTGCGCTGCCCCCCGGGGGGGCTGACCTTGCTTGGGGCGGCCCGGCGCTGCGGTCGTCGGCCCCCACGCTTTTCACTGCGTGTAATGCGCTGCTTGCTGCCGCGGCTTCTCCGCTTTCCGGTTGTGCGGCGGTGGCGTGTCCGGGCAGGTAGGGCACGAGGTCGGCGACCACGCAGACCGGGCCGACGCCCGGGCCGCCGCCGCCGTGCGGAATGCAGAAGGTCTTGTGCAAGTTGAGGTGGCTGACGTCGCCGCCGAACTCGCCCGGTGCGGCCACGCCGACCAGGGCATTCATGTTGGCGCCATCCACATAGACGCGCCCGCCGTGCGCATGCACCAGCTGGCAGAGTTCCTTGACTTGCGTTTCAAACACGCCGTGCGTGCTGGGGTAGGTGATCATCACGGCGGCCAGGTTGGCGCTGTGTTGCTCGCACTTGGCTTGGAGGTCGGCCATGTCGACATTGCCCTGGCTGTCGCAGGCCGTGACGACCACGCTCATGCCGGCCATTTGCGCGCTGGCCGGGTTGGTGCCGTGGGCGGACGCAGGAATCAGGCAGATGTTGCGATGGCCCTGGCCGTTGGCTTCGAGGTAGGCCTTGATCACGAGCAGGCCGGCGTATTCGCCTTGCGAGCCGGCGTTGGGTTGCAGGCTGATGCCGGCATAGCCCGTGGCTTCGCAAAGCCAGTCGCGCAGCTGGCGGTCGAGTTGCGCATAGCCTTCGAGCTGGTCAGCCGGCGCAAAGGGATGGATGCCCGCAAACTCCGGCCAGGTGATCGGGATCATCTCGCTGGTGGCGTTGAGTTTCATGGTGCAGCTGCCCAGCGGAATCATGCTGCGGTCCAGCGCCAGGTCTTTGTCGCTCAGCGCGCGTATGTAGCGCAGCATGCCGGTTTCCGAGTGGTGGGTGTTGAAAACCGGGTGCGTCAAAAAGGGCGAAGTGCGGCGCAGCTCGACCGGGATCAGCGCCTCCATGCCTTTTTCAAAGTCGGCCAGGCGCGGCAGCAACTGGCCTTGCCGGGCAAAGAAAGACCAGATCATTTCGATGTCGCCGCGCGTGGTGGTTTCGTCCAGCGAGATGCCCAGGTGGCCGTGCAGCCGGGTGCGCAGATTGGCGCCCGACTGGCGGGCCTTGGCGGCAATGCTGGCGGTGGCCTCGTCGGTCTGGACCGTGAGCGTGTCAAAGGCGTGGTCGTTGCTGATCTTGTAGCCCATTTGAGTCAGCCCGCGCGCCAGGATCGCGGTGCAGGCCGCCACGCGCTCGGCGATGCGTTTGAGGCCCTGCGGGCCGTGGTAGACCGCGTACATGCTGGCCACCACGGCCGGCAAAACCTGTGCGGTGCAAATATTCGAGGTGGCTTTTTCGCGGCGAATATGTTGCTCGCGCGTTTGCAGGGCCAGCCGGTAGGTGGGGTTGCCATGCGCGTCAATGCTCACGCCCACCAACCGCCCCGGCAGCGAGCGCTTGAACTCGTCGCGGCAAGCCAGGTAGGCCGCGTGCGGTCCGCCATTGCCCATGGGCATGCCAAAGCGCTGCGTGGTGCCCAGCACGATGTCGGCGCCCCATTCGCCGGGCGGCACCAGCAGCGTCAGCGCCAGCAGGTCGGCAGCCACGCAAAAAGCGGCATGGGCCAGCTTGGCCCGCTCGGCCAGCGGCTTGAGGTCATGAACCATGCCGTTGCTGGCCGGGTACTGGGCCAGCACGCCGAAGTAATCGTTGTTGCTCATGAGCTGCGACAAGGGCTCGGCCGCCGTGCTCAGCCTGATTTCAATGCCCAGCGGCCTGGCACGCGTCTGCATCACCTCGATCGTCTGCGGATGGCAGTCACCCGACACCAGAAAGGTCTGGCTCTTGCTCTTGACGCTGCGCCTAGCCAGCGTCATGGCCTCGGCCGCGGCAGTGGCTTCATCGAGCATGGAGGCGTTGGCCACCGGCATGCCGGTCAGGTCGCAGACCATGGTCTGAAAGTTGATCAGCGCTTCCAGCCGACCTTGGGAAATTTCGGCCTGGTAAGGCGTGTAAGCGGTGTACCAGGCCGGGTTTTCCAAAATGTTGCGCAAGATCACGCCCGGCGTATGGGTATCGTAATAGCCCTGGCCAATGAAGCTCTTGAAAACCTTGTTTCGGGCGGCCATGGCCTTGAGTTCGGCCAGCGCCGCCGCCTCGGTAATGGCCGCCGGAATCGCCATGTGGGTGCTGCGCGCAATCGAGCGCGGCACGATGGCCTCGATCAGCGCCCGCCGCGAGGCCGCACCGATCGCACTGAGCATATGCGCTTCATCGGCCGCCCCGATGCCGATGTGGCGGGCTATGAATTCACGGGTATTTTCGAGCTCGCTCAGGGGTTTGGCAGATAGCATCAACATGGTGTGTTCCAGGCAGATTGAAAAAAGGGTGAATGAAATCGTGCTGAGTCAGGGCCATCTTTGGTTCGTCTCTTCCCCTTGAAGGGGGGAGCAGCGCTGTCTCTGACTGGTCTCTGGATTTGCTCCTTCCCCCTCTGGGGGAAGGCTGGGATGGGGGCGCTGCGCTGGATGGGGGCA
>CAJAOB010000421.1 GCA_903941205.1 uncultured Burkholderiales bacterium
AGCTATTGGGGACGCGTGAGTACCACCGGCCCGCGCGCCTGCTATGACGAAGGCAAGCGCTGTGCCGAGACGCTGTTCTTTGATTACTGGCGCCAGCATCAACTGCAGATCAAGGTGGTGCGCATCTTCAACACCTACGGCCCGCGGATGCATCCCAGCGACGGGCGTGTGGTGAGCAATTTCATCATGCAGGCGCTCAAGGGCGAGCCCATCACCATTTATGGCACCGGCAGCCAGACGCGATCTTTTTGCTACGTGGACGATCTGATCGAGGCGATGCTGCGCATGATGGACACCCGGGCAGACTTCATCGGACCGGTCAACATCGGCAACCCGGGTGAGTTCACCATGCTCGAGTTGGCCGAGATGATCTTGAAGCTGACCAGTTCCCGGTCGCGACTGGTCTTTGAGCCGCTGCCTCCAGACGATCCCAGGCAGCGACAGCCTGAGATCAGTCTGGCCAAGCAAGAGCTTGGCTGGCAGCCGCGGGTCAGTCTCGAAGACGGACTGAAGGAAACTATCGCTTACTTTCGCCGTGTCTCCCAAATCGCAGTCTGAAGGGCACAGGCGAAAGGGCGCTGGCGCCTCAGTCTGGGCGGATGCGCGTTGGCTCGTCGTGGAAGGCCCGGCAAAAGCTGACCAGCGGCGCTGTGGATTTGCGCTTTGCGCTTTGCTTGAGCCAGCATGCGACCAGGGCCGGAGGAAATCGGTGAGCGGTGCCGGCCTGCGCGGGACTCCGAGTCCCGGCTGAAAACATCAGGGCTTTGGACCTTTGTGCGTCAGGAAAAAACCAAATGAGACAAGTCACATTCATAACCGTCTGCAAAGGCAGGCTGCATCATCTGAGGCAAACCTTGCCGACCGTGCTGGCCGAGATGCCCGCCGAGGTCATCGTGGTCGACTATGCCTGCCCGCAAAACACGGCGCAGTGGGTGAAGGAAAACCATCCCAGCGTGAAAGTGGTTAACGTCACCGATGACCCGGGCTTTTGTGTGGCTCGCGGGAGAAACCTCGGCGCCGCCGTGGCGAGTTCCGATTGGCTCGTTTTCATAGATGCAGATATCAAGGTCACCCCCGGTTGGCTGGCCTGGATGAGGGAAAACCTGCGTAGCCGTAGTTTCTTCCGGGCTGGCCGGCAAGGTGGCAGACGAGACCCGGAAAGCTATGGGACCGTGATTGTCGAGCGCGCGGCTTTCAATTCGATCGGAGGCTACGACGAAGTATTCCGGGGGTGGGGCGGGGAAGATGATGACCTCTACAAACGGCTGGTGGTAATTGGAGTGACCGATTCGGAGTATCCCCGAACCTTTGTCAGTGTCTTGAGTCATGATGATGCAGAAAGATTGACTTTCCATGACATCAAGGAAAAGGATATTCACCATGTCGTCAATCAATGCTACATTCAGGCGAAGTTTCAGGCAATGAACTTTTATGGCTTCGGGAATAACCTTGGCATCGAACTCAGGCAGCAATTTATGTCAAAAATAAAATCAAGTATTATCGAATGGCATGAAGCTGGCTCAGGCGCTGCACACACGATTAATCTGGAGATGAAGGGCGAAGGCTGGTTGCCGTCACCCTATACTTTGGAAAAAGTGCTCCATTTCAGTTTGAGGGTGGTCATCCCGAAAAATTCCTGACTGTTATGCGCTTTTTGCCGGGAATATTAAATGGTGAGTTGAAAAGAGATCTGTAACGATGAGTAAATTCATTCTCCTGCGTCCTGATAGCGGTTTAAATGATATTTTTTTTGCGATTGAGAGTTATGCTGGTTACGCTGAACAAACAGACCGGATCCTGATCGTTGATACCGCCTACAGGAATTCCAAGCATTTTAATGAGGAACTGGGACGGTACTTCAGGTCCAGATCCATCCGATTGATTCTCAGCGCAGGCGAGCATTACGAATTCCTGAGTAAATTGAGTGTATTTCCTAATTTTCTGCAAAATCGCATCCATGATTATGAGAGTTTCTGGAGTACCCCGCAGCGCAATTACTGCGATAGATCAAGCAATTCGCTGATAAATTTTGATCTAACCAAGAATTATTCTGAAAGTCTGCTCGTGGCGCACACGGCCTCCGGTGGTCAAAATTCGTTTTTCACATGCGCCAGACTGCGCGTGAACGACATTGTGAGGCAGCAGATCAAATCGAAACTTGAGTTCATCGGCGGCTACTATGACGCGATTCATGTCCGTCATACGGACTACCAGACGAATTACCACGAGAAATTGATTGAGTTGAAGCAGGCCGGCGTTGAGAAGCTTTTTGTGGCAACTGATAACGAGCAGGTGGTTCAGGACTTTAAAAATGAGCTGGGTGAGAATCGTGTTTATTCTTTTGCCAACCTGAAGCGGCATGACGGGTTGCCGCTGCATCGTAATGAGGTACGCGATCAGTTAAATACCACCAAGAATCTGGATGCCATAGTCGACCTGCTGCTGCTTGCACTCGCGAGGAATCTTCATATCTTGCCCATCACCGGGCCGGGCGGAGCGAAGTACTCGGGCTTCTCGTTGCTGGCGAAAAATCTCTGGACGTCGAAAGTAATGTTGAAAAGATTTCTGTCCTGATATCCTGTGACGGTGTCTGTATCTTGGGTTCATCCGATGACACAAACCACATGCCGCTGGCATTGCATCGTATCTTTGCATGCGTGCAGGCAAGTGCGGACTCGACAGGCGGCTGGCGGGGAAACAATGCACATGATTCGGGGCTGTCAGCCCGCGTCTATGGGCCAGGCCAGCGCGGCAGCAGGCCGTGGGTGTAGTGGCGCGGCGCTGCTACACCGGGTAGCTCCCGATGCTGCTCGTCGAGTCATCACTGGGCTGAGGAATAAGCCCCGATGAAACCAGTCCCCGAGATGTCGAGCAGCCCCATTTCCCCATGCTGACAAGCCCTTCAACGCCGGACGATTCCGGCCGGTCGGCGCCGTCTTCCGGCGCGCCCTTGCGATGTTCCATGCACAAGCTCCGCTTTTTCGCGGGGCGCAAATACGGTTTGGCGCAATCCAGCGCCACGGTTCGGCTGAATGTTGCCGAACCGCCGGCTGACTGGGGCCACGCACAGGCGCGCCTGGCCAGCGCAGCGCAGGAGGCTTTCAGTCTTGTCGACGGGGTGGCGCAGCTCGAACTGCCGAAGGCCTTGTGCTCAGGGCTGGCTCCGAGCGGGCTCGCGAGCTGGTTTGGCGCGATCACGGTTGCGTTCCAGCGCATGGCGCGCGACGCGGTGGGTGCCGCCAGGGTGGTTGCCGCTGACGATGGCGGCTTTACGCTGGCGTTTTGCTACCAGCGCCCGGGGGTGCTGCGCAGTTCCTTGAGCCTGGCGTTGCGGCATCTGTTGCTTTGGACCGATGCCGGCGGCGATTCGCCCCCGCATGCTAAGGACCTGGCGCGTGTCACCGCAGCTTGGTTGCAGGCGGCGCAGGCCGACGGCCTGGCCCCCAATACCCTGCGCTTTGCCCTGGCAGCCCTTGAGCGTGACATTCCCTTGAGGCGCTTGGACCGGAGCCTGATCGAGCTCGGCTGGGGCGCTCATGCCGTGCGAATGGACAGCAGCTTTTCTGGCCGAACGAGCAACATCGCAGCACGGGTTGCGCGCGACAAGATCTCCACCAGTCAGTTGCTTCGGGCGGCGGCGTTGCCGGTGCCGGCGTTCGTGTCGGTGGCCAGTCTTGAGCAGGCGCAGGCAGCTGCCCAAAAGCTGGGCTGGCCGGTGGTGGTCAAGCCTGGCAACCAGGACCAAGGCCGGGGTGTTGTGCCTGACATCCGTACGCCAGAGCTCCTGCGTACCGCTTTTGAGGCGGCCGCCCGTTTCAGTCCTGGTGCTGTGATGGTCGAGTCGCACATTCCGGGAGATGACCATCGCATGTTGGTGGTCGGCGGCCGCTTGCTGGCAACGATCCGGCGCCTTGCGGGCGGCGTGACGGGCAACGGCCGCGACTCGGTGAAGCAACTGGTGCGGCAAGTGAACACCGATCCGCGTCGCGGCACCGACAAGCGCAGCCTGATGATGGCGCTGGTGCTGGACGCCGAGGCCCAGACCTTGTTGACCGAACAGGGAATGACAGTGGACAGCGTTGCGGCTGCCGGCTTGTTTGTTCGGCTGCGCCGCACGGCCAATATCAGCACCGGCGGCACGGCGCTTGACGTGTCTGGCCAGGTGCATCCGGACAACCGTTTGGTGGCCGAGCGTGCTGCGCGCACGGTTGGCCTCGATATTGCCGGGGTGGATTTCCTGTGCCCAGACATTTCACGCTCATGGCGCGAGGTGGGCGGCGCGGTCTGCGAGGTCAATTCGCAGCCGGGCTTCAGGCCGCACTGGCTGGGTGACCCGCAGCGCGACATCAACGGCGAGATCGTCGACTGGTTGTTCAAGGACAAACCTGCGCGCATTCCTGTCGCCGCCATCACGGGCACCAATGGCAAGACCACGACCGCCATGATGCTGCACCACCTGTGGACCACGGCCGGTCGTGTTTGCGGCGTGACGACCACAGCGGGTACCTGGGTGGGGCGCGACCTTGTCAGCCCGAACAATCTGTCGGGTCAGCCGGGCGGCGCTATTTTGCTGGGCGATCCGATGGTTGAAGCGGCGGTGATTGAAATGCCGCGCAAGGGCTTGATCGTGTTTGGCCACCCCTGCGACCGCTACGATGTGGCGGCCTTGTTGAACGTGCAAGATGACCATATTGGCCTGGACGGGATCACCAGCCTGGCGCATATGGCTGCGCTCAAGGCTGAGGTGCTGGCCCAGGCGAGTCAGGCGGTGGTGGTCAATGCCGAAGACCCTCTGTGCATGGCTGCGCTGGCGAAGGCTCGCACCTCGCGGCATATTCTGGTGGCCCGTAACGCGCGGGCGCCCGCACTTGGCGCGCATCTGGCCCGCGGCGGCGAGGCGGTTTTCATCGAGTCGCGTGAGGCAGTGCGCTGGCTGACGCTGGCCAAGGGGCTGACGACCCGCCCGCTGGTACCGCTGGCCGACATTCCGGCGACCCTGGGCGGCTTGCTGCCGTTTAATGAAACGAATGCGCTGTTTGCCGCTGCCCTGGCCTGGGCGCAAGGTCTTGAGCCACAGGTCATTCGGCGGGGTCTGGAGAGCTTTCACAATTCCTTCGAGCAAAACCCGGGCCGCTACAACTTCATCAAGGGCTTGCCTTTTGAGGTCTTGCTGGACTACGGACACAACCCCGACGGGCTGGCCGCCTTGTGCAGCCTGGTAGATCAGCATGGAGTCAAGGGCCGGCGCGTGATCGCCAGCGTGATTGGCAACCGCTTTGCGCGCCATGTGGCGCAGCAGGCCGAAGGCCTGGCAAAAACCTTTGACGGCATTTACGTGGCGCAGGATGCGGACTATTTCCAGAGCAATTCGCAGGGTTTTGGCAGCGAGGACCCGCTTGGCGGGATGCTCAGGGAAATGGAGCGTTGCTTGCAGCCCCTGCTGCGACCTGAGCAAACGCTGGCGCTCACTCGCAGCCGGGATGCGGCCATGCAGGCGGCGCTCGCAAGTTGCCGGCCTGGCGACTTGCTGGTCTTGCTTGCCGAACCCTGGGAGGCGCTGCCGCTGCTGGCGGCCTATCAGCAGACGGGAAGTTCGCACGCCGATGAAGCTTGAAGCCTTTGTTGCCGAGTCGATTGACGAGATCGAGGCCTCGGCCTGGGACTTGTGCGCCGGCGAGTTTTTGTTTGCGCGACACGGCTTCTTGAAGGCGCTGGAGCAGTCCGGCACGGTAGGTGCTTCACGCAGTGTGTTGCCGCGTTATCTGGGCTTGCGCGATCCGGCGGGCCGTCTGGTTGCTTGCGCACCGGCCATGCTCAAGTGGGGCAGCAAGCGTGAGTTCGGCCCCGAGATTCAGTGGCTTCGCGCCGGCAGCCGGGCGGCTTGCTTTGCCTGGCCCAAGCTGCAGGTTGGCACGCCTTTTTACCCGGTCATGGGGCCGCGCTTGCTGACGCATCCGGACTATGCGGCCCCAGCCTTGCGTACGGCGCTGGTCCAGTGCCTGCAAAAACTGGCCCGCCAGCAGACGGGGCTTTCTGTGTTCAACATCATGCATACCAGCCCGGAGCTGGCCGGGCAATGGGCGGGAACCGGTGCGTTGACGAGTCACGAAATGCGCTCGGTCTGGTACAACCCCGGCCACGCCAGCTTTGCCGACTTTGTAGCCAGCCTGCCGGAGCGAAAACGCCACAAGATCAGCAGGGAGCGGCGCCGCGTGCAGCAGTTGGGTTTGCAGTTTCGCGCCTTGAGGGGCGACGAGATCACCCCCGGGCTGCTGGCGCAGTACTACGAGGGTTACGCACGTGTTTGCGCGCGCTACGGCGGCAAGCCCTGGCTGCCCGCCAGCATGTTCGAGCAGTTGCGGCTCCACCTGCCGGAGTCGATGCTTTTGCTAGCGGCCTTTGATGGCGCGGAGTATGTGGCTGGGGTTTTTTGTTTGCATAACAGCACCACGCTTTTTTCGCAAACCTGGAGCGCGATGCGGTTTTATCCGGATCTGTGCTTTGAGATGATTTGCTACTGGCCCATGGCTTATGCCATTGAGCACGGGCTGTCGTGCATTGACGCGGGTCTGGCGGGCAAGCACAAGACCATCCGTTGTTTTCTGGAGGAGCCGGTTTTGAATGTGCATTGGTTTTTCAATCAGCAGCTAAAGGAACTGGCGCAGGCAGTGCTGGCCGCCAGCGCCACGGGCACGACTGAAGAGCGCGACGTGCCGGGACTCAACGATGTTTGATCTCAAGCTCGAGGCCGTCTTTCATGGACCCAACCC
>CAJAOB010000422.1 GCA_903941205.1 uncultured Burkholderiales bacterium
ACGTGCACATAGCGCAAAGATGGGGCTGACGGTGCGGCGCCGGCGCCGACTTGCGAGAAATGGGATTCTGCTCAACCAGCGGGTCCAGCGGTCGCGACTTTGCAGCCTTCCCCCATCCCAGCCTTCCCCCAGAGGGGGAAGGGGCAAGTCAGGGCTCCGGGTAAGTGCGGGTTTAGCTCCTTCCCCCTCTGGGGGAAGGCTGGGATGGGGGCGGTTGCGCCCGCTCAAGCGGCCTTGCGGTTCCGCCTTTCCTCCCCTCAAGCAACCAATAAGCGCAACTGTTTTTCTGATGCTGGGCTGATCTGCTCAGCTTGCTTGACCAGATTCACCTGCTTGGTTGTGCGGGCAATATCCAAAATCACGGGCTCCAGCGGATACGCTAGCGTGGCATGCAGCCAATCGAGCATGTCCGCCAAGTGCCAAACTGCGGTAGTTCCGTCATGCACCGGCGCTGGAAAGCTTGCCGCATGTGAGAGCATCAGTTTGCGCAGGTTCTGCCGGCTCACACCCACCACTTCGGCCACATCCGACAAACCGACAAAATCGGGCGCAGCCTCAAACAATTGCGCAGTCGGCATCGCCCGCTTCACATCGGCCAGTGCACTTTGAAGCGCATCTCGCGCCGACTCAGCTTCCCGAGTGAACGCCAGCGCCATGCGGCCAGGTTGCCCCACGCCCACCAGCGCATCGTCACATCCTTCGGCGCCCAGGCGCTCGATTAGGTCGTCCACGTTCTGGTCTGCCGGGAACAGACGGTATTTAAGTGTGAAGATGTATTCCATGGTCAATCCCTTTCATTTCCAACACGCCGCAAGGCCTTGGCATGGTTGCCGGCGTTCTTGGGCGTGCTCCAAACGCTGGTGATACAAAACTCGCCGCAGCGGCACTCAGCATCGTTGTAAGGGCAATAAATTCGCCCCCATGCGTGGGCCCCACCAGGCTCTACCCGCCAGCCGTTGGCCTCGGCGTAGCGCAAGGCGTCCTCGACGTCCTTCTTTGAATGCTTCAAGCGTGACATCCAAGCCTTCAGAGCTTATGAAGCGAAACTTCGGTTGTCAATAGACAACCGATGGTTGAAACAAAGAAACGCAGCAGTCAGGTCACTCATGACCCAAAAAACCGCCGAGAGCCTAAAAAACCTTCTAGCAGCGCCGGAACGTAAAGATCCGCGTCCAGCTTGGGGAAATGCACACCCAAGCCTGACGAGCTGATTTGCGCGCCCGTCAGGTCGGCGGGCTTGGCCGCCTCAAGCCCTTGCACCAGCTTGAGCGGAAACGACACATCCACGCCCGACGATAAGGAAATCACCAGTCGTGCGATGCACTTGTCATAGCGCACAGCCACGGCAGCAGGGAAAGCCGCCTTGAAGCGCCTGCCGCGGCGCTTGGCGGCGGCGAATGATTGCTCAGAAATTTCCATGAACTTCTCTTTATGTTGAGATGGAACGCTGGCCTGACTCCCCACGATCAAGCCGCCTTGCGCGGCACCAACTTAACCTGCAAATCACAACCCACGGCAGCTGCGTACTTCTTCAGCGTTGCCAGCGACGGAGCATGGCGGCCCGCAGATTCGAGCCGGGATATGGCGCTTTTGGTGGTGCCCATGCGTTCGGCTACGGCGTCTTGTGTCAAGCCCGCTTTTGACCGGGCACCCAGCATCTGGCTGGCCAATGCATATTCCAGTTCAAGGCCTTCATATGCTTCAGTGAACCCGGGCTTCAGCCTGGCGCGCTCGATGAATTCGGCGTGATTGTGCGGAACAGGTTTGAATTTCAAGTCAGCCATGGAGCAACTCCTTAAGACGCTTGCGCGCCAGATTTAATTCCTTGTCGGGTGTTTGCTGCGTCTTCTTGATGAAGGCATGCAACACCACCACGCGCTTACCCAGCAAAAAACAATAAAACGCGCGACCAATGCCAGATCGCCCTCGCGGTCGAACCTCAAACAAGCCATCTCCAAACGACCTTGAATGCGGCATTCGAAGGCTGGGGCCGTGTTCAGTCAAAAGCTCAATCAAGCGAGCGTAGTCAGCCAGCACATCCACCGGCCAGGACTGAACCTCACTCAAGACCCGCTCATGGAAATAGCTCACATTAAAAGCCATAGCCGTCCCAATGTTAGCAAATACGCGAACCTTCATCAGCCAGGCCACTCACTCCCCACCGTCATGCACCGACTCCTACAGCGCCTTCAGCGACTGGCCGTTAAAGCTCCAGTGCGGCGAGGGTTACTGGCATCGTCTTTTCGGCCGCCCACCCCGCTGGCCATTGGCACGCGCCGCCACGGACTTGGCTTGGCTGGGGGACTTGCCGCCCGCCCTGCCGTTTTGCGCGGCCATCCAGCGACGCGAACCCAAGAACCCCTCCAGCAGCGCCGGAATGTCAAGATCTGCATCCAGCTTGGGGAAATGCACACCCAGACCGGACGGGCTGATTTGCGCGTCCGTCAGGTCGGCGGGCTTGGCCGCCTCAAGCCCTTGCGCCAGCTTGGGCGAAAACGAAATATCCAGGCGCGATGACAGCGAAATCACCAGTCGCGCAGCGCGCCGGTCGTAACGCACAGCCACGGCCCCGGGGAAAGCCGCCTTGCGGCGCTTACCGCGGCGCTTGGCGGCGGTGAACATTTGTGCAGAAATTTCCATGAACGTCTCTCCATGTTGACGCGGGGCGCTGCCCTTATTCCCCACCGTCATACACCGACTCATACAGCGCCTTGAGCGACGGGCCGTTAAAGCTCCAGTGCGGCGAGCGCAGCATCCACGCGCAGCAAGGACAGCGCCAGCGTACGCAGCAAGCGGACCTGGGTTCATTGCCTGTGGGGCCCGCCATTGATTCCAGACAGATAGTCCCGAAGGGCTTTACGCCAGAGTTCGGGTTTTTGGTGCACATAGTGGCCATCGCCTTCGATGGGCGGGCTCAACGACAGCGTGGCCTTGCCACCCGCTTCTGTGAAGGCCTGATAACAGGCGCGTATGGTGTTGGCGGTGTAGCGGCTGTCGTTTTCTGCAAAGACCCATAACATGGGGAGCCTGGTGGTTTTGCCAAACTCGGCAAAGCCGTTGACCATGGTCTTGTTCAGAAAGCCGGCTTCACCAGCGTCGGTTTTTTTGTCGGTCCGTCCACCTGAAAAATTGACCGCGCCCACCACGCCAAGCAGGTTCAGGCTGGCGACATACATGGTGGAATAACCACCTGCACTCTGGCCCATGACCAGCATGCGGCTGGCGTCCAGGTCGGACTGGGTCTTGAGAAACTCCATTGCGGGCAATATGTCCTGGGCGTGCACGCGCGCTTTGTAGGTGGCATCGCCGTCGTTCTGCTGAAAGTTTTTAAGGGGATAGTTGCCCTCAGACAGGCCTACACCGCGCCGGGTGGGAAATGCGACCGCCCAGCCGAGTTGCAAAAACTCGCGCGCCACGATGCGGTCTACAAAGCGGTACCGGTAGCGCATATAGGCAGAGTCGATTTCAATGTCACCGTGGTTGAATACTGCCACGGGAAATGGCCCTGTTCCCGTGGGGAGCATCAGCGTCATTTCCAGTCGGTTGGTGCCTATGGTGGCGGGTACGTTGTAATGCAGCAGTTGCTCGCGCCACGCCACCTGAGGGCTGGCATAACCCACCTGGGCAGGGGCGGCGGCGCCGTCAAGCCACTGGGCCACGGCGGTGGCAAATTCGGTTTCCAGGCGGGTGAAAACATGCTGGCTGCCCCGCCCGCAGCCGGGCCTGGGATCGGTCTGTTGATAGCCCATCTGCACCAGCGCGAATTGATTTTTTTGAGCCACCCACGCGGCCTCCAGGTAAGGCGATGGATAGCACTGCGCGCTGGGGGCATGCAGCAGCATCACGGGGTGTTTGTAACCGGCCCAGTCTGTGCTGCGGTTGGCGCGAAAGTCGCCACTGGCGATCAGCACCCTGTCAATCTCTTTCATGCCGGCCACAGCATCGAGCAGAAGGCCCGCACCGCTGCCAAAGCCGGCCAGGTGGATGGGCGTGTCAGGATGGGATTTCTGAATACCCGGCAGCGCGGCGCGGATGGTGGCACCGATCTCTGACGCTGACCGGCTGGACACCGGTCGCTGGCTTATGTCCGGGGGTGCATCGGCAATGGCCAGGGCAACGCCCCGGGCGTTGAGCGCATCCGCCGCTGCGACCCACGGCGAGACTGCGGTGACGGCCTGCGAGCTGAACGGCACTACCAGCACCACATGGCGCGCAGCCATGGCTTTTTCGGCGCGCAGCGTGAGGGTCTGCGCCGGGGCGTTGGTGCACAAAAACAACCCAAGGCACGCAAGGGCGCGCCATGGCGCTTGAAAGCATCGTGTTTGCATACAAATCCTTTTCAGTGAGTGTGGCAGCGCCACCGGGGGGTCTTCTATTTCAAGCTGCGAGGTTTTACCGATGACCATTTGGAATTGGTGAGCGCTTGGGTGGTGACGCCATTGGTCATCTGCTCATACAAGCCAAACAAAAACGCCACGCGGCTGGCGTCGTCGGGTTGGCCTTTGTAGGCGTAGGCGGCGTCTACGGCTTTGTCTAGTTGTTGGTGGGCTTTGCTGAGGGCGGGCGGCATGGCTAGGGGGTCATATAGGTCGGCCAGGGAGGCTTCGGGGAAGCTGGCGCGGGCGTCGAGGACGGCTTGGGCGGCGGCTTCGATGGCGGCGCGCTTTTTCTGGCTGGCGGCTTGGGTGGGCGTGGGGCGGGTGGCGTCTGCTGCGGTGGGTGGCTCTGGCAGTGTGGGCCACGGGAAGTTGTTGTAGACGATGTTGGCCGAGTAGCGGTAGCGGCTTTCTAATCGCCCGCAGGTGGCCCTCATCCAGGCGTTGTGCATGGTGCTGGACAACAGACCGAAATGAAAAAGCGTGGCTGTCGGAATCACCAGGCACAGATTGCTGGCAATCACATCTTTCGGCATGAATCCGATGGGTACGAATTGACGGCGCTCAGACGAGACACTCGGAACCATCAGGTAATCGGTTTCGGGCTGACGGTCTTCAGTGAACAAGGTGGGCCGGTCGGCCCATGCTCTGGTTGCTGTTTTTTTGCTTGCCTTGCGCATTTTTTTAACGCCATCGAGGCGACTCACCACATGCGTCATGCCTCTGAGTTCATGCGGCGGGCAGTCCTTCAACCAAAGGCAGTAGCGCGAGGTTCCATTGATGAATTCCTCCGCTCCAACAAAAGGCCTGATCCATTTCGCCGCGTCCGGCTCGACCGCAATCAGCGCATCGCGTCCATCACTGTCCAATAGCAAATGACCGCCATCCGTGGGTTGACTGCCTTTGACCATTTCAACGATGTTTGAAATTGGTCTGGACCGCTTCGGCAGCACCACATCCGGCCCATCCACCAAATAAGGATTGATGTTCTTCGCCACCAGCGGCACCGGGCCGGCTTTGATGTCGGGGTACTCATAAATGGTTTTGGCGGGCACGTCTTTGGTGCCAAAGCCGATGATCACGCAGTGCACTGCCGCCACGCCCTTCGCGTCGTTGCTCCACTGAAAGGTGCGGTGGGCGAACTGGATCTTCATGCCTTGCGCGAGCATCCAGCCCCAGAGCACGCCGACTTGCTCGCCTTGCGTGATGGAGTTGGTGGACACGAAGGCGCAGCGGGTGTTGGCGCTGGCCTGGCGGTTGGCTTTCACATAGTGCGCGGCCTTGACGTACCAGGCGGCCACCAAATCCAGCAGGCCGGCGTTGTGCAGGTCGCCAAAGGCGTGGGCCACGTCGGCGCGTTGGGCGTCGCTTAAAAACTTGGCGCCCACAAAAGGCGGGTTGCCGATCACGTAGTCGCACAGCTCGGGCGGCAGCACGCTGGCCCAGTCGGTGGTGAGCGCGTTGGCGCAGACGATGTTGGCTTTTTTGTCCAGCGGCAGGCGGTTGAAGTTGCCGCCCAACACGCGGCTGGCGCGCTGGTTTTCCTGGTGGTCGGTGAGCCACAGCGCCACGGTGGCAATGTGCGCGGCGCTGGGCTCTATCTCGATGCCGTGGCATTGG
>CAJAOB010000423.1 GCA_903941205.1 uncultured Burkholderiales bacterium
GCGCATCACCGCCGACGGCATAGCCCCACTCACTGGCGGCCTCGCGGCCTTCATGCCGGCGCTGCGCCAGCTCGCTAGCCGGTGACTGTCTGGCCGCGCGTCCCGCTATGGCGGTGGTGGCTGGCGGTAGGGTTGGTAGCTGACGCATCCCGGATCATCGCAAGGACGTTTTACGAACAAATGCGCATGGGAAGCGCACCAGTCTTTCAGAGCCCGTAGTTAGCCAATCCCGTAGCGCAAGCGCTACAGCTCCAATTGCGCGATCTCTTCGTCGTCAAAGCCTGCAGCCCGTCGGGCGGGCAGGTTGAACGGCCCCTTGAGCCTGGGCGCACCGTAGCGAGCGGCCAGCGCGGCGTAGGCTGGCACGGGCGCCAGCCCGTGCTGGCCGCACAGGAAGCGGTACCAGCGATTGCCCACTGCCACATGGCCGATTTCGTCGCGCAAGATGATGTCGATGATCTCGCCGCCCCGGCGGTCGCCGACCGAAATCAGCTTGTTGCGGATCGCGGGCGAGGCGTCCAGCCCGCGCGCTTCAAGCGTGCGCGGCACCAGCGCCATGCGGGCCAGCAGGTCGCCCTGGGTTTTTTCTGCCATGTCCCACAAGCCCGTGTGGGCCGGAAAGTCGCCATAAGCAAAACCCAGCGTGCCCAGATGCGCATGCAGTAGTTCAAAGTGCAGAGCTTCTTCGCGCGCCACCTGCAACCAGTCCAGGTAAAAAGCCTCGGGCATGCCGTCAAAGCGCCAGAGCACGTCCAGTGCCAGATCAATGGCGTTGCTTTCAATGTGCGCCAGCGCATGCAGCAGCCCGGCTCGGCCCTCCAGGGTGCCTACGGCGCGACTTTTCATCTCGGAGGGTGGTCTGAGCACCGGCCGATCCGGACGTCCTGGAATCCCGGCGGGCGCGTCCAGCACGGCCAGTGTTTCTGCCAGCGCAAGCCCCGGAAACGGCGGCAGGGCGCGCACGGCGGCGGCTTTGGCATCTGCGTCGCGCATCAGTATCAGCGTGAGAGCGTGCTGGCGCAGACCGGGGCTTGGTGAGGGCATGCCGGCATTATCCCGGTCGCCCGGGCCGTGATGCCTGGTCCTTACAATCCGGGGCTTTCTGGCGCACTTACAAGGATCAACGTGGCGATTTACCAGCTGGGCGAGCTTGCCCCCGACATGCACCCCTCGGCCTGGGTCGCTGACAGCGCTGACGTGATGGGCCATGTGCTCATGGCCGAAGACAGCAGCGTCTGGTTTGGCACCGTGGTTCGCGGCGATACCGAAACCATCCGCATCGGCCGCGGCTCAAACATTCAGGACAACAGCGTGCTGCATGCTGATCACGGCATGCCGCTGACCATCGGCGAAAACGTCACGGTGGGTCACCAGGTGATGCTCCACGGCTGCACGATTGGCGACGGCTCGCTGATCGGCATTCAGGCCGTGATTCTCAATGGCGCCAAGATTGGTAAGAACTGCCTTGTGGGTGCGGGCTCGCTCGTGACCGAGGGTAAGGAGTTTCCGGACGGCTCCATGATTCTGGGCAGCCCGGCCAGGGTCGTGCGCCAACTTACCCCCGAGCAGATCGAAGGCCTGGGCCGAAGCGCCCGGGGTTATGTCGAGAACGCCAGGCGCTTTCGGGCTGGCCTGAAGAAAGTCGCCTGAGCGGCGCATCGTCAAGAGCTCATGTCCGAACTTCACAAATTTATTTTCGATGGCCTGCCGGTGCGCGGCATGCTGGTGCGCCTGGACGATGCCTGGCAAGAAATCCTGAAGCGGCGGGAGGCCGCAGGCGGCTATCCCCCCGAGGTGATGCAACTGCTCGGCGAGATGACAGCGGCGGCTGCTCTGATGCAAAGCAACATCAAGTTCAACGGTGCGCTGGTGTTGCAAATTTTCGGTGATGGTCCGGTCAAGCTGGCGGTCGCCGAGGTGCAACCCGACCTCAGCTTGCGGGCCACCGCCACGCTGGCACCGGCGGGCGCTGATGGTGTTCAGCCCGGGGCCAGCCTGAGCGAGATGGTGAACCAGGGCAATCTGGGGCGCTGCGCGATCACGCTGGACCCCAAAGATCGTTTGCCCGGGCAGCAGCCTTATCAGGGCGTGGTGCCGCTGTTTGGCGATCAGCATGAAAAGCTCGAGAAAATCAGCGAAGTGCTGGAGCATTACATGCTGCAAAGCGAGCAGCTTGACACCCGTTTGGTGCTGGCCGCCAATGGCGAGGTGGCTGCCGGGCTGCTGATTCAGCGCCTGCCCGTCAAGGGGCAGGGCAATCTCGAAGGGCAAATTGACCTGCAAGCCAACGAGGACGAGATCGGCCTGAACGAGCATTACAACCGCATCGCCCTTCTGGCCTCCACGCTCAAGGCCGAGGAACTGCTCACACTGGACGCCGACACCATCCTGCGCCGTTTGTTCTGGGAAGAGCCCATCACGCGCTTTGAGCCGGCAAGGCCGCGCTTTGCCTGTAGCTGCTCGCGCGAGCGCGTTGGCAACATGCTGCGCGGCCTGGGCGTGGCCGAGATTGAAAGCATTCTGGCCGAGCGCGGCGACGTCAACGTGGGTTGCGAGTTTTGCGGCGCTCAGTATGACTTCGACCCGGTCGATGCAGCGCATCTGTTCATCGATCAGGGCAGCCAGCTGCCGCCCGCGTCAACCGTTCAGTAAGCGTCTGCGGTGGCGTCTCCCCGGGCGCCGCTCAATCTGGCGCGTCGCGCCGCGCAGCCAGAAGGTCGCTCAACAGTCGGTGCTCGCACACGGGGTCGCTGCATTTGTCGCAGGCCCAAACCCAGCGCTCGCGCTTTGTGGGTCTAGCGACGGGTGCATCCCGGGCTTCGGCCTTCAAAGCCGCCAGCGCATTGGCCAGCCGCAGTTCGCCCTGGCCGTAAATCACCTGAAACGGCAAGCCGGCCCGCGCCAGGTAGTGGCGAAGCAGCGTGTCAAAGCGGTGTTGCTCGGGGCTGGGGCGCGCCGAGTTGGGGCCGAGCAGCAGGTGATGGTGGTACCCGCCCTGGGCTTTGAGGGCGATCTCAAGCGCTGAATTCACCTCGGGCGCCCCTAGGTCCGTTGCGGGCGCCGCCGCCGTGGTCGATATCAGCCAGTTTTGCAGCGGGCTGTCATCGCAGATCTTCCACCGAGATGGCGCCAGGCCGCCACCCGCGCACAAGGCACTCTTCAGGCTCTGCGCCAGACTGGTTTTGCCACTGCCCGGGCTGCCCATCAGCGCGATGCGGGTGACCTGCGCAGCACTATCTTGCACGGCCAGACCGCTGCTTATTTGCCGACTTGGACAAAAATCTCGTTCGGCTTGACCATGCCGAGTTCGGTGCGGGCTTTTTCCTCAACGATTTCAAGGCCTTCCTTGAGGTCGCGGACTTCCGCTTCAAGCCGTTCGTTGCGCGCCTGCGCCTGCTGGTTGCGCTTGCGCTGATCGTCGAGTTTTTGCTCCATCTGCGCCACGTTGGGAACACTCCCACGACCCAGCCAGAGTTGCGCCTGGAATACCACCAGCAGCAACAGCAGCAACAGGGTCAGGAAGCGCTTTCCCACGTGCCAGCGCCTCAGCGCAGGTTGTAGAAGGCCGCGCGGCCCGGGTAAGTCGCCACATCACCCAGGTCTTCTTCGATGCGCAGCAGCTGGTTGTACTTGGCCATGCGGTCCGAGCGCGAGAGCGAGCCGGTCTTGATCTGGCCGGCGTTGGTGCCCACGGCGATGTCGGCAATCGTCGAGTCTTCGGTCTCGCCTGAACGGTGCGAAATCACGGCGGTGTAACCGGCGCGCTTGGCCATCTCGATGGCGGCAAAGGTTTCGGTCAGCGTGCCGATCTGGTTGATCTTGATCAGGATGGAGTTGGCGATGTTCTTGTCAATGCCTTCCTTCAAGATCTTGGTGTTGGTGACAAACAGGTCGTCGCCGACCAGCTGCACTTTTTTGCCCAGACGCTCGGTCAGGATTTTCCAGCCGTCCCAGTCGCCTTCTGCCATGCCGTCTTCGATGCTGATGATGGGGTACTTGTCGGCCCAGGTGGCCAGCATGTCTGTCC
The DNA here is from genome assembly GCA_903941205.1 of uncultured Burkholderiales bacterium. Taxonomy (GTDB): domain Bacteria; phylum Pseudomonadota; class Gammaproteobacteria; order Burkholderiales; family Burkholderiaceae_C; genus Polaromonas. The sequence goes on from CAJAOB010000423.1 coordinate 4,028, forward strand.
ACTGCGTGGCGTCCAGGCTCAGACCTTCGCCAGCGAGCATGTACTTGCCGTCCTTGTAAAACTCGGAGGCCGCGCAATCCAGGCCAAGAGCGATTTGCTCGCCGGCCACGTAGCCGGCCTTGTCGATGGCTTCCAGAATCATCTGGATCGCCGCTTCATGGTTGGGCAGGTTGGGCGCAAAGCCGCCTTCGTCACCCACGGCCACGCTCATGCCTTTGTCGTGGATGATTTTCTTTAGCGCATGAAAGACCTCGGCGCCGTAACGCAGCGCTTCGCGAAAGCTGGGCGCGCCGATCGGGATGATCATCAGCTCTTGCAAATCGAGGTTGTTGTTGGCGTGTGCGCCACCATTGACCACGTTCATCATGGGCACCGGCATTTGCATGCCGCCCGAGCCGCCAAAGTAGCGGTACAGCGGCAGGCCTGCTTCTTCAGCGGCAGCGCGGGCCACGGCCATGCTGACAGCCAGCGTGGCATTGGCGCCCAGGCGGGACTTGTTTTCGGTGCCGTCCAGGTCGATCAGTGTGCGGTCGAGGAATGCTTGTTCGCTCGCGTCCAGGCCCAGCACGGCTTCGGAGATTTCGGTGTTGATGTGCTCGACCGCCTTGAGCACGCCTTTGCCCAGGTAGCGGGATTGGTCGCCGTCACGCAGCTCGATGGCTTCACGCGAACCGGTGGACGCGCCTGATGGCACAGCCGCGCGGCCCATGACGCCGGACTCCAGCAGCACGTCGCATTCCACCGTAGGGTTACCACGGCTGTCGAGGATTTCGCGGGCGACGATGTCAACAATTGCACTCATGTAATTCTTTCAATCCAGGTAGTCAACAAAAAATTTTAAAAATCAAACGCCTTCGACCAGCACCATGCGCATCACCGCAGCGCCTTGGCGCGCTGCGCGGGCCTTGCCGTATTCAGGCGAGTCGTTGAAACGCCGGGCCGCATCCAGCGAGGCAAATTTCAGAATCACCACCCGGTCGGGCGACCAGTCACCTTCGAGCACTTCGACCTGGCCGCCGCGCACACAGACTTCTGCGCCATGCGCCTGCATGGCGGCAGACGACCATTTTTTGTACTCTTCATACTGGACCGGGTCGGTCACTTTGACGTTGGCAATGATGTAGGCGTTGGTCATGTCAGGCCTTGAAGTTGTTTTCGAGGTAACCGTTTTTCTTGGTCACGCGGTCGAGCTCGAGCAGGGTTTCGAGCAGCGCCCGCATGTGCTTGAGCGGCACTGCGTTGGGGCCGTCGCTCATGGCCTTGGCCGGGTCCGGGTGTGTTTCCATGAAGAGGCCGGCAATGCCGACGGCCACGGCGGCACGCGCAAGCACCGGCACCATTTCACGCTGGCCGCCACTGCTGGTGCCCATGCCGCCGGGCAATTGCACTGAGTGCGTGGCGTCGAACACCACGGGCGCGCGGGTCTCGCGCATGATCGCCAGGCTGCGCATGTCGCTGACCAGGTTGTTGTAGCCAAAGCTGACGCCGCGCTCGCAGGCCATGAAACGGTCTTCGCCCAGGCCTTTTTCGCGCGCTGCGGCGCGGGCCTTGTCGATGACATTCTTCATGTCGCCGGGGGCCAGAAACTGGCCCTTCTTGATATTGACCGGTTTGCCCGACTGGGCCACGGCGTGGATGAAGTCGGTCTGGCGGCACAAAAAGGCCGGTGTTTGCAGCACATCGACCACGGCCGCCACGGCGGCGATATCGGCTTCGGAATGCACGTCGGTGAGCACCGGCACGCCGAGTTCGCGTTTGACCTTGGCCAGAATCTCCAAACCCTTGGCCATGCCGGGGCCGCGAAAGCTGGTGCCGCTGGAGCGGTTGGCCTTGTCGTAGCTCGACTTGAAGATGAATGGAATTCCCAGCGAGGCGGTGATTTCTTTGAGCGCGCCGGCGGTGTCCATCTGCAACTGCTCGGACTCGATCACACAGGGGCCGGCGATCAGGAAAAAGGGCTGGTCCAGCCCGATGTCAAAGCCGCAGAGTTTCATAGGGCCCCCACGCTTTTCGCTGCGCGTAATGCGCTGCCTCCCGAGGGGGCTTGCGCGCCTTGGAGCGGTCCGGCGGCGCGCATTTAAGCCACCACCTTCAGAGTCCTGCCGGTGCTTTGCTGGTCTAGTGCGGCCTTGATGTAGGCATTGAACAGCGGATGGCCATTCCAGGGTGTCGATTTGAACTCGGGGTGAAATTGCACGCCGACATACCAGGGGTGAACCGACGCTGGCAACTCGACGATTTCGGTGAGTTGCTCGCGCTGGGTCAGCGCTGAAATGATCAGGCCCGACTTGCGCAGCGCGTCGAGGTAATTGACGTTGGCTTCGTAGCGATGGCGATGCCGCTCGGTCACCACATCGCCGTAGATCTGGTGCGCCAGGGTTCCCTTGGCGACGTCGGAACTTTGCGCGCCCAGACGCATGGTGCCGCCCAGGTCTGAATTTTCATCGCGCGTCTTGATGGTGCCGTCAGCGTCTTTCCATTCGTTGATCAGCGCAATCACGGGGAAGGGGCTGTCGGGCTCGAACTCGGTGCTGTTGGCGTTCGCCAGGCCGGCCACGTTGCGCGCAAATTCAATGGTGGCCACCTGCATGCCCAGGCAAATTCCCAAGTAAGGCACCTTGTTTTCCCGCGCAAAGCGGGCTGCGCAGATCTTGCCCTCGACGCCGCGTTTGCCAAAGCCGCCGGGCACCAGGATGGCGTCAAACTGGCTCAGGCGCGAGACGTTGTCGGGAGCGATGGTTTCCGAGTCGATGTAGTCGATCACTACCTTGGCATGGTTTTTCATGCCCGCATGTCGGATGGCCTCGTTCAGTGACTTGTAGCTGTCGCTGAGGTCAACATACTTTCCCACCATGGCGATATGCACTTCGCGCTGCGGATGTTCGGTTTCATAAACCAGTTCGTCCCAACGCTTCAGGTTGGCCGGTGGTGTGTTCAGCCTCAGCCTGTCGCAGATCAGGCCGTCCAGGCCTTGCTCGTGAAGCATCCGCGGCACCTTGTAGATGGTGTCGACGTCCCACATCGAAATCACGCCCCACTCGGGGACGTTAGAAAAGAGCGAGATTTTTTCGCGCTCTTCGTTCGGAATGCGGCGGTCCGCGCGGCACAGCAGCACGTCGGCCTGGATGCCGATCTCGCGCAATTGCTTGGCCGTGTGCTGGGTTGGTTTGGTCTTGAGCTCGCCTGCGGCGGCGATCCAGGGCACGTAGCTCAGATGCACAAAAGCCGTGTTGTTGGCACCCATGCGCAGGCTCATTTGCCGCACGGCCTCCAGAAAGGGCAGGGACTCGATGTCGCCGACCGTGCCGCCAATTTCGACAATCGCCACATCGACCGCTTCGGGCGTGTCAAACCGCGCGCCGCGCTTGATGAAGTCCTGGATCTCGTTGGTGATGTGGGGAATCACCTGCACCGTTTTACCCAAGTAGTCGCCGCGGCGCTCTTTTTCGAGCACGCTTTTGTAGATCTGACCGGTGGTGAAGTTGTTCGACTTGCGCATCCGCGTTTCGACGAAACGCTCGTAGTGCCCGAGGTCCAGGTCGGTTTCGGCGCCGTCTTCGGTGACAAACACCTCGCCGTGCTGAAAAGGCGACATGGTGCCGGGGTCCACATTGATGTACGGGTCCAGCTTGATGAGGGTGACTTTGAGACCGCGTGATTCAAGCAGCGCAGCCAGGGAGGCGGAGGCGATTCCCTTGCCCAGGGAAGACACCACACCGCCGGTGACGAAGACAAATTTGGTCATGTCAAGACGAACCGCTGGTTCGCTGAGGTGGGAAACGCAGATTATAGGCGGGCAGGTGCTCGGTATCGCCTCCTGCACCGGGCCTGACCGGGCCCCGGCGCGTGGGTCATCTGAGACGGCTGCCGTGGTGGGAGTGGCGTACTTTTGGCCGGGTTTTGACCCGAGGGACGGCCAACGCTCAGCCGCCCCGTGCCGGCCCTTTAACCGCCATCGACATCGCCATGGCTTGTGCGCAGGCGAAGCCCGAGGCCCAGGCCCATTGAAAGTTGTAGCCACCCAGCCAGCCCGTCACGTCGACCACTTCGCCGATAAAGAAAAGGCCAGGCTGGCGCGACTCCATGGTTTGCGAAGACAAATCGCGCGTATCGACACCTCCGGTGGTGACCTCGGCTTTTTTGTAGCCTTCGGTGCCGGTGGGCGTGAGCTGCCAGTCGGTCAGCCGGCCGGCCAGGGTTTGCAGAATTTTGTCGGGCGCATCGCTGACCGGACCTTGCAGCTTTGAATCCTGACCTACCCAAGCTTCCGCCAGGCGGCCGGGCACGAGGGCGCCGAGTTCGTTGGCGATCAGCTTGCGCGAATGACGCTTGGCCTCAAGCAGGGTGGCGGCCAGGTCGCTTCCGGGGGCCAGGTTGATACGCACGGGCTGGCCTTCCCGCCAGTAGCTGGAGACTTGCAGGACGGCCGGGCCGCTCAGGCCGCGGTGGGTGAACAGCAGGTCTTCCGAAAAAACAACGGACTTCTTACGCTCTTTGACGCTCGCGTCGGCCGGGCTGGTCTCTATCTGCACCGGCAAGGCGAGGCCGGCGAGTTGCGCGTAGGGCGCCCAGCCTTCCCCGTCAAAGGTCAAGGGGACCAGCGCTGCGCGAGGCGTGACCAGCCGCAGACCGAACTGGCTGGCCATGCGGTAGCCGAAATCCGTAGCGCCGATTTTCGGAATCGACAGGCCGCCCGTGGCAATGACAACGTTTTGCGCATCGATCAGGCCCTTGTCGCTGCCTATCTCATACCGGCCGTTTGACTGCAGGTTGCTCGCAGATCCTCAAGACTTTGTGCCCACTTGCCACCACTGTAAAATTCGTGATTGCCAGCTACATAGATCACATTAGGAAATTGGAAACTGACACGGCTTAGAAAATCTCGGTAGGCTTTGCCAGCCTCAGGACGCATGAGTTTTTCAGCCACCATGATGTCTCCGCTTAAGATCAGCAGATCATAGTTCTGCTCATTCTTGATCAATAAGTCTTTGAACTCAAGATGCAGATCGGATACGATTTTGATTTTCATAGTCGCTCAATGAAGTAATATACGTATATTATAGCATCAATCCAAATTTAAGTCAAGAGGTTAAATACACATATAAAGACAGGAGCGAGAAAAATGGGTGAATTTTTTAAACTAGTTGCACAATTGGGTTTTCCAATTGCTGCGGCTTTGGCTGGTGGGTACTTTGTATTTCTTACCCTTAAATTAGTTTTGGGTTCTGTTATGAGCTCAGTTAAGGGGTTGAGCGGTATCATTACAGCATTAGACAACCGCGTAAAAACCATGAACCACGATGTTATCCGTATTGATGCTGTGGTATCAAACGCACTAGGCCTACGTCCAGATGTTGAAAGGATCGCCCGAGCAGATGGTAAAAACGATGCGAGAAGGGATTAAAATTGTTATACATTGACTATTCTTGGGACTGTAGCGAACAGGGAATCAAATTAGATGAAGAATTTAATGCTGATAGGCTGGGTTGGAAGGGCGGCGATTATTTTCAATTAGTCAACCTCGACGGACGGTGCTATCTTAAGAAAGTAGATCCAGTTGTAAAATTTATTAAGGACGGAGTGAAAAATGTTCAAGCAGAATAAATGGGAACAGTGGTACGAATCGCAACCACAGCATATCAAAGATTGGATGGACCAGCCTCAAGCTATTTGGTACGACAGCGACATGTGGAAAGCTGGACTGTTTGGAGTTTTCGTTGGAGTTTTAATTGGACTTGCTGTTTAGATCATTCATGGTATTTTATCTTTTAGAATGTCTAGTATTGATTATAGCATTTTATTATTATTACCGTGAACCAAAAAAACAATACAAAAAAATCTATAATCCCTGGGGATTTTGGAATGAGGAGAAATAAATGGATATAGTAGAATTAATTAACAAATATGGATTTCCAATTGTAGCCGCAGCAGGTATGGGCTACATGATTTTCTATGTATGGACTTGGGCCACAAAAGAA
>CAJAOB010000424.1 GCA_903941205.1 uncultured Burkholderiales bacterium
ACCGACGTAATCACCGGGCCGCGGATTTTTCCGGCCGGTCGGGGGTTTTCGCAAACCGGTGGCCATGGAGATTTCAGGGCGCGCAACGATATTCTCGACCCCTGCGCCTGCATGCAAAAAGTTGGCAGCATTGCGCGGGTGGTTGACGGCGTGGACAACATGCGCCTTGCCGTGCGGGAAGAAATTCAGAAAGGGGCGACCCAGATCAAAATCATGGCGTCGGGCGGCGTAGCCTCCCCCAATGACCCGATCCACTTCCTGGGCTACTCCGAAAGCGAGATCCGCGCGGTGGTCGAAGAAGCCTCAAACGCCGGCACTTACGTCATGGCGCACGCCTACACGCCGCTGGCCATCAGTCGCGCGGTACGTTTTGGCGTGCGCACCATCGAGCACGGCAACCTTGTTGATGCAGCAACTGCACAAGTGATGTACGAGCATCAGGCTTTCATGGTGCCTACGTTGATCACTTATGAAGCCTTGGCCAATGAGGGAGCCGGACTTGGGTTTCCGGCCGAGTCGGTTGCCAAGATTGAAGCAGTCCGTGGGGATGGCAAAAAGGCGCTTGAAATCCTTGCTCGAGCAGGTGTCAGGATGGGTCTGGGCACCGATTTGCTGGGCGCCCTACACCGGCATCAGTCCGAAGAACTCAAGCTCCGCGCAGATATTCTGGGCAACGGTTTAACATTGCAGCAGGCTACCTTGGTCGGCGCTGAAATTTTGGGTATGACCGACAGACTCGGTGTGGTCAAGCACGGTGCGACCGCAGACCTGTTGATCGTGGATGGCAATCCCCTGACCGATATCAGTTGCCTTCTGGGCCAAGGCGATCATATTCAAGCCATCATTAAAGACGGCAAGATCTATAAAACTTCACTTTAACCCCACGGAGCCTTCACCATGAATCGTAGAAATCTTCTGAAACTTTCTGCCACCACTGCGGCCATGCAAATGTTGCCGGGTCTGGCCCTGGCGCAGGCCGGCGGGGTATTCAAAGTCGGCACACTGTGCCCCGTCACCGGCGCGGGCAGCCCTTACGGCCCGGGCATGCAGCAGGCCATTCGCATGGCGGTTGACGAGGTCAATGCGGCCGGCGGCGCCGGCGGTGTCAAGCTCGAGCTCTTCACGGAAGACGGCCAAACCAAGCCTGACGCAGCCGTGCTGGCAGCCAAAAAACTGATCGAGATCAACAAGGTGCAGGCGATCCTCGGCACCTGGGCTTCGGGTGTGTCTCTGGCGGTGATGCCCCTGACGGATGCGGCGGGCCTCATTCAGATGAACACCTCGGGTGCGCCCGCGATTTCAACCCTTGACACCAAAGACCTGGTCTGGCGTTATCAGGCAACCAACGACCGCTTTGGCCAGGCCTTTGCTGAAATCTGCAAGAAGAACGGCTACAAGCGCCCCGCGACCATGGCGTTCAACAATGCTTCGGGCTTGGGCAATACCCAGGGGTTCACCAAGGCCTGGGAAGCGATGGGCGGCAAGGTGGCTGCTCATGTCACCTACGAGCCCAACCGTCCAAGCTATCGCAGCGAGCTGCAAAAAATTCTGGATTCGAAGCCCGATGTCATCGTGACCGGCTCCTACCTCCCAGACAGCACCATTATTTTGCGGGAATGGTTCCAGTCGGGAGTGCCCATGAAATGGGTGATGCCAGGTTGGGCAGCCAGTCCGGATCTGGTCAAAGCCCTGGGCGCTGAAGTCTGCGAGGGGATCATCTCGGTGGACAGTGTGTCCAACGAGAAGAGTAAGTCTTACGCACACTTTGACGCGCTTTACACCAAGGCCACTGGCAAAGCTGGCTCCACCAATGTCTACGCGGCCATGACCTACGACATGGCGATCGTGCTGGCGCTGGCCATCGAAGCCGCTGGCCCTGGGGCCACGGTGGCGCAGGTTAACGCCAAAATACGCGAGATCGGCAACCCCGGCGGCACGCCGGTGTTCACCTTTGCCGAAGGTAAGGCCCTGCTGGCCAGGAAGCAGAAGATCAACTACGAAGGCGCATCGAGCAAACTCGACTTCGACAAATACGGCGACGTTACCCCCGACTTTGGCGTGTTCGTCATCGAAAAAGGCCAGCTGGTGCGACGCGACATCGTGTCGATTCCTGCGGGCGCCTGAGTTCGCATTGCTTTGAATGAGACCGTTTTGATTCAATTTTTAAACCTGCTGATCAACGGTGTCATCGAAGGCTTGGTGGTCGCCTTGCCCGCATTGGCCATGACGCTCGTGATGGGCGTCAACCGCTTTCCCAATGCGGCCACAGGCGACCTCATGACCACCGGCGCGTTTGCGGCGGTTGGTATGCAGACGCTGGGGCTTTCGTCCTTGCTGGGCGCTACCGTGCTGGCGGCGCTGGCCACGGCGCTCGTTTCGGTGCTCGCCTATGAATTGATTTTCAGGAAGCTGGCGCGCCAGCCGATGATCGCCTCCTTGCTGGCGGCGATCGGGCTGGGTTTTCTTTTGCGCAGCACGATTTCATTTTTTGCCGGCCACGATCAGCGCACGTTTCAAATGCCGCTGGTCCGAGCCTGGAACTTTGACGGCATTCGCGTACTGCCCTCCGACTTGAATATCGCCGCGGCCGCACTTCTTTGCGTGTTGGTGGTTTTTGTATTGCTTTACAAAACCAGCTTCGGGCGCCAGTTGCGGGCTGTGTCGGACAACCCTGATCTGGCGCGCGCCAGCGGCATCAGGGCGCGCAGCCTGATGATCGGTTTGTGGCTGCTGGTGGGCGCAGTCTCAGCGGTCGGTGGCGTTTTGCTGGGCATGAAAGCCGTGGTCATGCCCGAACTCGGCTGGGACCATTTGATCCCGGCATTCGCCGCGATGGTGCTTGGCGGCATCGGCAGTCCGGTGGGCGCCGTGCTTGGCGCCCTGATCATGTGTGTGGCGCAAGAGCTGTCGGTTCCCCTGCTCGGCCCCTCCTATAAGCTGGTCCTGTCGTTTGGCGTACTTGCGCTGGTGCTCCTGGTCCGCCCCTCGGGCCTGATGGGCCGGCCCGAGTTGGTCAGGTGAACGCATGACCGCTTATTTCATCGCCATAGGGATCATGTCCCTTATCTACGCTTTGCTGGCGCTGGGTTTAAATCTGCAGTTTGGTTTGACCCGCCTGGTCAATTTCGGTGTCGTGGCTTTTTTTGCCATTGGCGCGTACACCTCGGCTTTGCTGGCGCTCTCCGGCGTGCCCCTGATCATTTCCTTTGGCTGTGCCACGCTGCTGGCGGGTCTGGCCGCCTTGCCGATCGGTCTGCTGTCCTTGCGACTGCGTGAAGACTATCTGGCCATCGTCACGCTGGGTTTCTCAGAAACTGTGCGTATCACGCTCCAGCAAGAAGACTGGCTCACCAAGGGCGTGCAGGGTCTGCCCGGCATTCCAAAAGTCTTTGCGTCGCTGGGTGCCGGCCAGGCCGATACCGCCTTGTTTGCTTTGTTGCTCGGTCTGACCGCGCTGGTCGCCTGGGGTACGGTGCGCCTGACGCGCAGTCCGCTGGGTCGTTTGCTTCGCGCCATCGGCGACGATGAGCCCGCACTGATGGCGCTGGGCAAGAATCCGACAAGATTCAAGGTGCAGATTTTCATGTTGGGCGCAGCCCTTGCCGGCTTGGCCGGGGCGTTTTATGCGCACTTCATCACCTTCATCAGCCCCGAGCAGTTCATTCCGCTGGTCACTTTTTATGTGTGGATGGGCTTGATCATGGGTGGCTCGGGCAAGGTGCGCGGTGCTCTGGGCGGCGCCGTGTTGCTCATGGTTTTTCTCGAAGGCTCGAGATTCATCAAGGACTGGGTTCCCGGCGTCTCTGAGGTGCAGATGGCGAGCGTGCGACTGGCTGCGGTGGGTCTGGCCCTGATTTTGGTGACGCTGTACCGTCCCAACGGTTTGTTTGGCGGGTCCTCCAAATGAGCCGGCCTGACCTGTCTTCTGCGCCAGCCTGCCTGCTCGAAGTGCAACAGGTGACTTGTGTTTACGGCGGCTTCAAGGCGGTCGACGCGGTGTCGCTTTCCTTGCAGTCCAATGAAATGCTCGGCATCGCCGGCACCAACGGCGCGGGTAAGAGCACGCTGTTCGCAGCCATCGCCGGCCAGCAACGCGCCCACTCCGGAAGCATCATTTTCGCCGGTCAAGACCTCACCAAGCTGCAACCCTATCAGCGCGCACGGCAGGGGCTTGTGCGCACCTTCCAGGTACCCCGGGAGTTCAAATCATTGACGGTGCATGAAAACCTCATGGCAGCCGCACCCAACAAGGAAGGCGAACAATTGTTTGCTGCGCTGATCAACACCGCGGGGCGTCGTGAGCGTGAGCAGGCACTCACCGAGAAGGCCGATTCGGTACTCGAATTTTTGAATTTTCTGAAAGTCCGTGACGTGCCGGCCCTGAATCTCTCGGGCGGGCAAAAAAAGCTCGTCGAGCTCGGGCGGGTGTTGATGCTCGAGCCCCGCTGCATCTTGCTCGACGAACCCTTCGCGGGCGTCAACCCGGTGCTCATAGAGCAACTCAGTGAACATATCGTCAAGCTCAATGCCAGAGGCATTGCTTTCATCCTCATAGAACACCATTTGCAGGCACTCAAGGCGCTGACCCGGCGCATGATCGTGATGGACCGCGGCGTGATACTTGCCCAGGGGGATCCGCAGACCATACTCGATGATCCGCGCGTGCAAGTGGCCTACATGGGAGGCGTCGCATGAGCCTGCTCATCTTGAAGGGCCTGTCCGGTGGCTACGGCGAGGTCGACATCGTGGCGGATATCGAGCTCACGGTCGGTGCGCAAGAGATTGTCACGATCGCAGGCACCAATGGCGCGGGCAAATCGACGCTGGTCAAAGCCTTGCTCGGTTTGTTACCCCAAGTGCGGGGAGAGATTGTGCTCGACGGCCAGTCGCTCTCTAAGCTGGCTGCGGAAGATCGTTTTTACGCCGGGCTGGCCTATGTGCCCCAAGTCGCCAATGTCTTTGGCTCCCTGACTGTGCGTGAAAATTTGCTGGTGGTTCGGGGCGTCCAGCAACTCAAGACCCGCCTGCAAGAAGTGCTCGAATTGTTTCCCACCCTGGTTGAAAAACTCTCGCAACGCGCGGGCAACCTCTCGGGCGGCGAGCGTCAGCAACTCGCTTTCGCGCGCGCGCTGATGCCCTCGCCCAAGCTGATGGTGCTTGACGAACCCACCGCAGCGCTGGCCCCCGCGCTGGTTGAAAAGGTCTTCGGACTGGTCAGCCAGTTGCCGGCGCGCGGTGTGGCCGTCCTGATGGTGGAGCAGCGCGCGCGGCAGGCGCTGGCGATCAGTCAACGCGGCTACATCCTTGACCAGGGCCGCTGCGTGCTGTCCGGCCTTGCCAGCGACCTCCTAGCAGACTCGAAAATGACGCAGTTGTACCTCGGCAACCGCTGACGGTATTTTCTGCACGCTGACAACCCCCGCAAGGAGCGGCTCCGTGGCAGTTTTAAAAAGCGACTCTGGTTCGTCCAACGCGGGCTCGTCCTTAAGCTCGGGCTCGGCAGGTCTTGAGCTTGCAGCTCCGCGGATGGGTCTGCGCCTGAGCGATTTGCGGTTCTTGCTGGTCTTGCTGTTGCCACTGCTCACGCTGCTGGGCGTGCTGGGTGACCCTTCTTATAGCGCTCTGGGCACGGCCATGGTGTATTTGCTGGTGGTGGCCTTCGATGCGCTGGTGCCTGCAGCCCGCAAATCACCTTCGCCCGTGGCCACCTCCGGCTATTTTTCGGCTTTGCTGCGGCTCTATGTGCCGACCCAGTTCCTGCTGCAAATTTGCGCGGGTTGGGTGGCCTGGCATTCCAGCTGGCCGGTGGCGCTCGGGCTGGCGCTGTCGGTGGGTTTTGTGGCCGGTGCGCAAGGCATCACCCTGGCCCACGAACTCGGCCATTCGCGCAGCCGCACCGACCGCTTTCTGGGCTGGGCCCTGATGGCCAGCGTGGGATATGCCCACTTCATGGTCGAGCATTACCGCGGTCATCATCCGCGCGCCGCCACCTTCGGCGACCCGGCCAGTGCGCGCCTGGGTGAGAGCCTGTGGCGTTTTCTGCCGCGCACCTTGTCGGGCAGTCTGCGCAGCGCTTGGCGCCTCGAATCGGCCCAGCTAAAGCAACTTCATCGCTCCTGGTTGCGCAGCCCGTTGGCTTGGAGCTTCATTTTCCAATTCACCCTGATCTTCAGCGTTGTAGCGCTCGGGCCCAAGCTGCTGGTGTTCTGGCTGGTGCAAGCGGCCTTTGCGGTCTGGCTGCTTGAAACGGTCAATTACATCGAGCATTACGGTCTGCAACGCAGCGTGCAGGGCGGCCGCCACGAGCCTTTCGGCCCCTTGCACGCCTGGAATGCGGACCATCTGGTGAGCAACAGCCTGCTGATCAATCTCCAGCGCCATTCCGATCACCACATGCACCCCTCGACGCCGTATGCCAGCTTGACGCGCATCGAACCCGCCCTGCAACTGCCGACAGGTTACGCCGGTTGCCTGGCACTCGCTGCGATTCCGCCGCTTTGGTTTGCCATCATGGAACGTCGGCTCCGCGCGGGGCCTGTCGGGGAAACAAGTGGGCGGTGCGAGGCAATACATTACTGAGACTTGAACCCCTGAGCTTGGGTCTTTCGCGTGGTAGGACGGCTAGTCAATTTTTGCGAAGGCGTCGAATAAGCGGGTGTACGCCTCCGGATTGCCACCATCGTTGGACAGCACCACCATCAGCCTGCCGCTCGATCGGTCCATACCGAGCATCTGCCCTGCATAGCCTCTCATCCAGACTGATTTTTCCGCCATCCAGTGGTTTATCCAAAACTGGTAGCCGTAGCCACGAAATTCACGATTGGCATTTGAGTTGTTTTCAATTTGGGCTGTAGTGGCCTGCTTCAAATAATCCCTGAGACAAATATCATCGTTGGATTTCATTTTGTCCATGATGTAAATGGCGACCCGTGCCCAATCACGAAGCGTTGCACCAAAGCCCTCGGCCGTAGCTGCGTCACCGTTTTTATCAAGCAGCCATGCGGCGTCAGATTGTGCACCTGTCTCCGACCATATGTTTTCCGCGAAAAACTTGTAAAAAGGCATTTTTGTGGCGTCTGAAATAACGACGCCAAGTGCATAAGTATCAAAGTTTTTATATCTGAAAACCCCGGGTGTGGACGCCTTGTAATTATCAGTGCCATATTCTACGAAGCCATTGCGTACAGTCTTGCTTCTGTAACGCAGGAGTGCAGAGGTCACACCCTCGACGGGTTGGCCATTGAAATGAGGCTGCATTCCACCGCTGGACATGGTCAGCAACTGCCTTATGGTCGCCCGCCCATAACTGGTGCCGATGAGCGAAGGAGAGTATTTTTCTGCGAGATCATCCAGGGAATCGAGATGGCCTTTGCAAAGCGCTTTACCGACCGCCAGTGACGTCATGCTTTTCGACATGGAGTAGGCGATGATCTTGCTGTCGATGGTGGCACCCTTGTTGTATTCCTCAAATATTATTTTTGAATTCTCGTCGATAAAAATAATGCCGAGTGGCTTACTGATATTGCTTGTATTCCTTATTTTTCCTCTTAAATCAGCATACCGCGTATTTTCTTCTTTTTTGATTTGTTCAAAATTTCGGATAGAGGATGGTTTATTTATAACGACACCGTGTATGAATGGTTCTTGCAACCATCCACGAAGCAGCAAGTCTGCCGGAAGGTTATTCGAAGGCATTCCCTCCGCTGCGCCTTTGGGTAAAGGGGCCTGTGCCAGAAGTGGAGAGCTATGAAGCAAGAGTGCCAAGGCTAAATAAATGATATTTATTTTCATGTTGGTCCTATTTTAATCCTTGGTGTATGGGTATATGCCACTGAAAAATGCGAGGCTCCGCTTTACATCGCCTGGCGTCACTTCGGATCAAACTTAAGCGGTTGCAGGTACTGCACTTCAGATTTTAATCCACCGGGTTTTGGCAAGGACGTTTTAAATAGTATTTTGGAATGAATGCGCCAGTTCCTTGGAGGCGCTGATGTAGTGAGGATGCACTCTATGGATCTGTTTGGCTGCCAGCGCCTCCCGGGATGGTTTTTTCTCGTCAGACGTCGTGCTTGGTGGCGTCAGGGCCTATGGCTCAGACTGGCTTCATTCCCAGTCGCGATCAAGGCTTTGCGGCCGTTGAGGCTGCGACCGGTCGGGCTCGCGCCACTCGCTCATCTGCCGCCGAACCCGTGCCAGTTGCCTCCCGCTTTCCTCCGGTGCGCGGGTTTGCTTGCAGGCCGTGGCTCTGAGCCTCGTTCTGGGCGCGCGGTACTGCCACCGGTTTTGCCGCGGCTGTGGCCCGGGTCATAATCGGCGCGCCTGCCGGCTTGTGGGCCCCATGGCGTTGAGCCAGGCGTCGGGTCGGTTTCTTTTCAAAACATATGACAATCAAGGCCCTAGAGAAACAATTTCATTCCCGTCAGGCTTGCCGTGCGTCTTAACTCCATCAAGCTTTCAGGCTTCAAATCTTTCGTCGAGCCGACCAACTTCGTGTTGCCCGGTCAGCT
>CAJAOB010000425.1 GCA_903941205.1 uncultured Burkholderiales bacterium
CCCTTTGACGCCACCGTGGTCAGCCGGCTTGGCGTGAATGGCGGCGCCGGCATGGTGTCGCTGGGCAAACTCAATTGCGACGAGTTCGCCATGGGTTCGGGCAACGAGAACAGCGCCTACAAACCGGTGCAAAACCCCTGGGACACCGCCCGCGTTCCCGGCGGCTCCTCGGGCGGCTCGGCCGCCGCCGTGGCTGCGCGTCTGGTACCCGCTGCCACCGGCACCGACACCGGCGGCTCGATCCGCCAGCCCGCCTCGCTCACCGGCATCACCGGCATCAAACCCACTTACGGCCGCTGCTCACGCTACGGCATGGTGGCATTTGCCTCCAGCTTGGATCAGGCCGGCCCGATGGCGCGCAGCGCCGAAGACTGCGCCTTGTTGCTCAGCGCCATGGCCGGCCCTGACCTGGACCGCGACTCGACCTCGCTGGACATGCCGGCCCTTGACTACGCCGCCGCCTTGCGCACACCGCGCGAACAAGCCACGCCGGGCAAGCCGCTGGCCGGCCTGCGCATCGGTTTGCCGGCGCAGTTTTTTGGCGCCGGTTGCAGCGCCGACGTGCTGACCGCCGTGCGCGGCGCACTTTCAGAGATGGAAAAGATGGGTGCCGCGCTGGTCGACGTGAACTTGCCGCTGACCGAGCTGTCGATCCCCGTGTACTACGTGATCGCCCCCGCCGAAGCCAGCAGCAACCTGAGCCGCTACGACGGCGTGCGCTACGGCCACCGCGCCAAGAGCTTCACCGACCTCGAAGACATGTACAAAAAGACCCGCGCCGAAGGCTTTGGCGACGAGGTCAAGCGCCGCATCATGATCGGCACCTATGTGCTCTCGCACGGTTACTACGACGCGTATTACCTCAAGGCACAAAAGATCCGCCGCCTGATCGCCGAAGACTTCCAGAAAGCCTTCCAGATCTGCGACGTCATTGCCGGGCCGGTCTCGCCCACCGTGGCCTGGAAAATCGGCGAGAAATCCGACGACCCGCTGGCCGCCTACCTGGCCGACATCTACACGCTCTCAAGCAGCCTGGCCGGCTTGCCCGGCATGAGCGTGCCGGCCGGTTTCGGTGCGTACGGCATGCCGGTCGGCCTGCAACTCATTGGCAACTACTTTCAGGAAGCGCAGCTGCTTGGCACCGCGCACCAGTTTCAACTGGCCACCGACTGGCACGAGCGCAAGCCCGGAGCGCCGGCATGAGCACCACCATGAAAAACGAAAAATCCTTGCTTGTGCAAGGCTACGAAGTCGTCATCGGCTTTGAAACCCACACCCAGCTCACCACCAACTCCAAGATCTTCAGCCGCGCCTCGACCTCGTTCGGCGCCGAGCCGAACACCAACGCCTCGGCGGTGGACTTCGCCCTGCCCGGCGCGCTGCCGGTCATGAACAAAGGCGCGGTGCAACGCGCCATCGAGTTCGGCCTGGCCGTCAACGCGCACATCGCCGAGTCCAGCGTCTTCGCGCGCAAAAACTACTTTTACCCCGACCTGCCCAAGGGCTACCAGATCAGCCAGTTTGAGATTCCGGTGGTGCAAGGCGGCGCTGTCGAATTCTTTCTGGACGGTGAAAAGAAAACAGTCCGCCTGGTGCGCGCCCACTTGGAAGAAGACGCCGGCAAGTCGCTGCATGAAGACTTCATCGACATGACCGGCATCGATCTGAACCGCGCCGGCACGCCGCTGCTGGAGATCGTCACCGAACCCGACATGCGTTCG
>CAJAOB010000426.1 GCA_903941205.1 uncultured Burkholderiales bacterium
CCGGTGATCTGGCTGGATGTGCTGGATCTGCCGCTGGTGTACTACATGGAGGCGAGCTACCACGTCAATGGCGGCCGCCAGCCAATGAAAGCCGACCATGGCGAGCTTTCCTATGCCCGCGGCGGCTTGTTGCCCAGCCCGGTGTTTCAGCCATCCAACAAGGCCTACCCGATGCTGCGTTACCCCTGGGCTGACGCGCGCGCCGCACTAGAGTCCTTGGCAAAAAACCAGCCGGAACAGCAGGCCGTGCAAGTCACCTACGCCAATCCGCAGACCGGCGCGCACGCAGAAAACATTTTGGGGTTTTATGCCCTGATGCTGCGTCCGGGGAAAGCACTCACGCTGCCAACGCGCAGTCCAGCCATGGTTTTTCATGTCATCGAAGGTGCAGCCAAAGTGCAGGTGGAAGAACAGAACTTCCTGCTGGCCGAGGCAGACACCTGTTGCGCACCCGGCTACACATCTGTGACCTTGGCCAACGCATCCACCACTCAAGCGGCTTTTCTTTTTATCGCTGACGAGACACCGTTGCATCAAAAGCTGGGCGTCTACGAAACGCGCCCTTGATTTTTCATTTTTTAGAAAACAACAACATGAGCACCACCTACCTCTGGGCCCCCCCGGCTGTCCCTTCACTGCCAATCCGCGGTCAAAACGAACGCTTGGCGATCAACCGCATCTTCTGTGTCGGTCGCAATTACCACGCGCACGCTATTGAAATGGGCAAGCCGGTTGACAAATCGATTGAGCGCCCGTTCTATTTCACCAAGGCACCCCAGACCCTGGTGCAAAGCGGCGCTACCGTGGCCTACCCACCCGAGACCACCAATTACCACTACGAAATGGAACTGGTTCTGGTCGTCGGAAAACCGGGTTTCCGTGTCAAGGCGCAAGACGCACACAACATCATCTACGGTTACGCCTGTGGTCTGGACATGACCCGGCGCGACCTGCAACTCCTGGCCCGTGACAAAGGCCGTCCCTGGGATTTGGGCAAAGACTTTGAGCAGTCTGCGGTGGTCTCGGAAGTCGTTCCGATGCCGGGCGTCGTGATTGAAACCGCAGCGCTGGCCCTGACCGTCAATGGACAGCCACGCCAGAAATCTGATTTGAACAAGCTGATCTGGAACATCCGCGAACAAATCGCTGATTTGTCCTTGTTCTATCACCTGCAGCCCGGCGACTTGATTTTCACCGGCACACCCGAAGGTGTTGGCCCTGTTGTCGCGGGTGATCACATTGAAGGTACTGTCGAAGGTGTTGGCAGCATTTCACTGACCATCAGCGCAGCGGAGTAAGCCATGCGCCTTCACAGCTTTTTTCGCAGCGGCAGCTCGCATCGCCTGCGGATTGCCCTGAATCTCAAAGGCCTGGCCTACCACTACGTGGCCGTGGATCTGCGCCGCGAGGAACACCTGGGCGAGACCTTCCGCTCGGTGAATCCACAGGGCATGGTGCCGGCGCTGGAAATTGACGGCCAGATCAAGACGCAGTCGCCGGCCATCATTGAGTGGCTGGAAGAGCGCTACCCGACGCCGCCGTTTCTGCCGTCCGATGCCGATGAGCGCGCGCAGGTGCGGGCGCTCGCGGCACTCGTCGGCTGCGACATTCATCCGGTCAACAACCGGCGCATTCTCGAAGCGCTGCGCCATGAGTTCGGCGCCGATGAAGCCGCCATCCATCGCTGGTGTTCGACCTGGATCACCGCCGGCTTCGACGCCCTGGAGGCCCTGCTGGCCGCCGACCGGCGCCGCGGTGATTTTTGCTTTGGCCATGCGCCTTCCCTGGCCGACATCTACCTGGTTCCCCAGGTGGAAAGCGCCCGGCGCTTCCAGGTGGACATGCAAAGCTGGCCGCTGATCAGCGCTGTTGACGCGGCCTGCGCA
>CAJAOB010000427.1 GCA_903941205.1 uncultured Burkholderiales bacterium
CACCGTGGCGCGGCTGGGCGGCGACGAATTTGTGGTGATGCTGGAGGGCTTGTCCAGCGATCCGCTGGTGGCCGTCAGCAAGACCCGCGCGGTCAGCCAAAAGATCATGGCGGCCCTCAGCGAAGCCTACGACCTGGGCGGACACCAGCATCACGGCACCTGCAGCATCGGTATCACGCAGTTCGGCGCCCACAGCGACAGCCTGGGCAATGTGCTCAAGCAGGCCGACCTGGCGATGTACCAGGCCAAGGCCGCCGGGCGTAACGCCGCCTGCTTCTTCGACCCCGAAATGCAGGCAGCAGCCACGGCCAACGCAGCGCTGACCAGTGAGCTGCGCCAGGCCCTGCACGAACACGACTTTGTCCTGCACTACCAGCCGCAAGTCGGGCGCGGGGGCCGCATGCTTGGGGTCGAGGCGCTGCTGCGCTGGCAGCGGTCTGACCGGCTGGTCATGCCTGACGAATTTGTGGCGCAAGCCGAGGAAAGCGGGCTGATCTTGCCTCTGGGCGCCTGGGTGCTTGAGACGGCTTGCGCGCAACTGGCAAGCTGGGCGCTGCGGCCCGCGACCGAGGGCTTGAGCGTGGCGGTCAACGTCAGCGTGCGCCAGTTCCGCCATCCGGAGTTTGTTGACCAGGTGATGGACGTGATTGCGCGCCACGGCGTTCGCGCCGGCCGGCTCAAGCTCGAGCTCACCGAAAGCCTGCTGGCCTCGGACATCGACGTGACGATTGCCAAGATGGGCATGCTCAAGGACGCGGGCGTGACGCTGTCGATCGACGACTTTGGCATGGGCTTTTCGGCGCTGTCCTACCTCAAGCACCTGCCGCTGGACCAGCTCAAGATTGACCGCACTTTCGTCAAGGATGTGCTGACCGACCCGAACGACGCGGCGATTGCGCGCACCATCATCGGCCTGGCGCAAAGCCTGGGCCTGGGCGTCATGGCCGAAGGCGTGGAAACGCAGGCGCAGCGCGATTTTCTGGCGCGCCACGGCTGCGACAATTACCAGGGCTTTTTGTTTTGCAAGCCCCTGCCGATCAGGGCGCTGGAGGGTTTTATCCAGGGCCACCGGCAGGCGCAAGCCGCCTCCTGAGGCCGCTGCCGCTGAGAGTTCGTGCTCGCCGACAAATCCGCGCCCCCTGACGGGCTGCGGTGTTGAGCGCGCATTGCAAACAGCAGCTCTGTCGCAGGCCCCCACCCCAGCCCTCCCCCAGAGGGGGAGGGAGTGGATGAGGGCTGCCGGTCATGCCGGGTTTGGCTCCTTCCCCTCCGGGTTTGGCCCCTTCCTCTCCCGGGCTTGGCTCCTTCCCCCTCTGGGGGAAGGCAGGGATGGGGGCTCCCCGATCAAGCAATGCCCTAGACTGCGCCGACGGCAGCAAGTTGGTGCGAGATGACAAGAAAGCGCACCCAGACTGGCCATGGTGTTGAGCGCGCATTGCAAACGGCAGCTTTGTCGCAGGCCCCC
Source organism: uncultured Burkholderiales bacterium (assembly GCA_903941205.1). Classification (GTDB taxonomy): domain Bacteria; phylum Pseudomonadota; class Gammaproteobacteria; order Burkholderiales; family Burkholderiaceae_C; genus Polaromonas. The sequence goes on from CAJAOB010000427.1 coordinate 1,466, forward strand.
ACCCCAGCCCTCCCTCAGGGGGGGAGGGAGTGGATACGGGGCTCACTGCTAATCCGGGTTTAGCCCCTTCCCCCTCTGGGGGAAGGCCGGGATGGGGGCGCCCCGATCAAGCAATGCCCGCGCTGATCCAGCCCGGGCTTAACGTTGGTCAGCGCAGCCCGGCCCTCACAAGCACTCGTCGCCCCGTGTCAGCCCAGCGTTGCCCTGGCCCGGCCGCCAAAAATCGCCGTCCCCACGCGCACCAGGGTGCTGCCGGCCGCAATCGCCGCGTCCAGGTCAGCGCTCATGCCCATCGACAAGGTGTCCATTGGTTGCGGCAGCCCGCCAGCGGCGTTGATCTGTGCCAGCAAAGCCGCCGTGTGCGCATGCACCGCGCGCGCGCTGGCCGCGTCCGGCGCGGGTTCGGGTATGGCCATCAGGCCGCGCAGCACCAGCCGCGGCAGACTGGCCACTGCCTGCGCCAGAGCCAGCGCATCAGCCGGCGACACGCCCGACTTGTTGGCGCCGCCGTCGATATTGACCTGCAAGCAAATTTGCAGCGGCGGCAAATCGGCCGGGCGCTGCTCGCTCAGCCGCTCGGCAATCTTCAGCCGGTCCACCGACTGCACCCAGTCAAAGTGCTCGGCCACCAGCCGCGTCTTGTTGCTTTGGATGGGCCCGATGCAATGCCATTGCAAGGCCGCCACACCAGACTGCGCCGGCCCCGCCAGCCACTGCCGCAGCGCCAGGATTTTCTCCACGCCTTCCTGGATGTAGTTCTCGCCAAAGGCCGTTTGTCCGGCCTGCACCGCCTCGATCACCGCGTCAGCCCCAAAGGTCTTGGAAACCGCCAGCAAATCCACGCTCCCCGGCGCACGCCCCGCCTCGGCCTCAGCCCGGGCGATCTGCTGGTGTACCCGTGCGAGTTGACTGGCGATGGTGGGGGAAGTTGGGGTCGAACTTGCGGAGGAAGGGTCGGCTTGCGTCATGGCCTGACTGTAACGAAGCGGCCCTTCATTGGCCCTTCATCGACGTCTCAGCGGTCCCCGCATGGCGCGGCCCCGGTCAGCGCGGTGCGTCCACCAGTTGCATGAAGCCCAGCACCTTAAATACCAAAAAATCATTAAAAATTATTATCAAATATTAGTAAAGTAAACACTTAGAATCCATTTTTTATTCAACAGCGCAAGGCCTGCAAAGCGCCAAGCAGCCCGCCATGTCCTCAAAACCCTTGTTTTGCACCCCCAGCCCCGCGGCGCAAAAACTCGAAGCCCTGCGCCAGCTCTTTCCCCAGGCGGTCGAGGTAGACGACAAAGGCCGCATCCGCGTCAACCCCGCCGCCATCCAGCTGGCGCTGGACCCGGGCAACCCGGCGGGCCTGCGGGTCGAAGAAGACGGCTACGAGCTGCGCTGGGTGGGCAAGCGCGAGGCCTACCACCAGGCCTTTGTGCCCACCAGCAAAATCCTGTCGGCCGCTCACGACCAAAGCCAAAACTGGGACGCCACCGGCAACCTGCTCATCAAGGGCGACAACCTCGACGCCCTGAAGCTGCTGCGGCAAAGCTACTTCGGCAAGGTCAAGCTGATCTACATCGACCCGCCCTACAACACGCAAAGCGACGAGTTCATCTACCGCGACAACTTCAGCAGCAACCAGACCGAGGTGCTCAAGCAACTGGGCTACAGCGCAGACAGCATCGACTACATCCAGAACATCTACGGCGCCCGCACGCACAGCGGCTGGCTGAGCTTCATGTACCCGCGCCTGCTGCTGGCCCGGGACTTGTTGCGCGACGACGGCGTGATCTTCATCTCGATTGACGACAACGAGCAGGC
>CAJAOB010000428.1 GCA_903941205.1 uncultured Burkholderiales bacterium
AACACGCTCGAGGATCAGCGCAATGCCCTGGCCCACGCCGATGCACATGGTGCACAGCGCGTAACGCCCGCCCGTGGCGTGCAGGCGGTTGACGGCCGTGGTGGCCAGCCGCGCGCCGGAGGCGCCCAGCGGATGGCCCAGCGCGATGGCGCCGCCCCAGGCGTTGACGCGGGCATCATCGTCTTGCAAACCGAGCTGGCGCAGCACCGCCAGGCCCTGCGCGGCGAAGGCTTCGTTGAGCTCGATCACGTCGAGTTGCGCCAGCGTGAGGCCGGTCAGCGCCAGCACTTTTTGCGTGGCGGGCGCCGGGCCAATGCCCATGATGCGCGGCGGCACGCCGGCCGTTGCCATGCCGACCACGCGGGCGCGCGGCGTCAAGCCGTTTTTGGCGGCACTGGCTTCGTCGGCCAGCAGCAAGGCGCAAGCGCCGTCATTCACGCCGCTGGCGTTGCCGGCCGTCACGGTGCCGTCAGGCCGCACCACGCCCTTGAGTTTGGCCAGCGATTCGAGGCTGGTTTCACGCGGGTGTTCGTCTTTGTCGACCACGATGGCGTCGCCCTTTTTCTGGGGGATCGTCACGGCGGTGATCTCTCTAGCCAGGTGGCCGGCTTTTTGCGCCGCCACGGCATTCATCTGGCTGGCCAGGGCCATGCGGTCTTGCGCATCGCGCTCGATCTTGAAATCGGTGGCGACGTTTTCAGCCGTCTCGGGCATGGAATCGACGCCGTACTTTTCCTTCATCAGCTTGTTGATGAAGCGCCAGCCGATGGTGGTGTCGTACACCGCGTTGCTGCGGCTAAAAGCGCTTTCGGCCTTGGGCATCACGAAAGGCGCGCGGCTCATGCTCTCGACGCCGCCGGCGATCATCAAACCGGCTTCGCCAGCGCGGATGGCGCGGGCCGCCGTGCCCACCGCGTCCAGACCCGAGCCGCACAGGCGGTTGATCGTGGCGCCCGGCACTTCAAACGGCAAGCCGGCCAGCAGGCTGGACATGTGCGCCACATTGCGGTTGTCTTCGCCGGCCTGGTTGGCGCAGCCGTAAATCACGTCGGTAATGGCTTGCCAGTCGACATTGGGGTTGCGCGCCATCAGGGCCCGCAGCGGCACCGCGCCAAGGTCGTCAGCGCGCACGCCAGAGAGTGCGCCGCCGTAACGGCCGAAAGGGGTACGAATGGCGTCGCAGATGAAAGCTTGTGAGTTCATGGTTTTTTCAAGGGTTATTTAGGGGGGGTTTGTCAATCGGAGTCAGGCCGTCGCAATCGGCTGGCCCAGCATTTTTTCGAGTTCGGCGTGTTCGAGCCCATCGACCTTGTCGATCAGCCGCAGACCTTGCGGGCTGCATTCCAGCGTGGCCAGGTCAGAGTAGATGCGTTTGACGCAGCCAATGCCGGTCAGCGGGTAGCTGCACTGGCTCACCACCTTGCTCTCGCCCTTTTTGGTCAGCAAGTCCATCATCACCCAGGTCTGCTTGGCGCCTATGGCCAGGTCCATGGCGCCGCCAACGGCCGGAATCGCGTCTTTTTCGCCGGTGTGCCAGTTGGCCAGGTCGCCGGTGGCGCTGACCTGGAACGCGCCGAGCACGCAGATATCAAGGTGGCCGCCGCGCATCATGGCAAAGCTGTCGGCATGGTGGAAATACGAGCCGCCCTTGAGCATCGTCACCGGCTGCTTGCCGGCGTTGATCAGGTCGTAGTCTTCCTCGCCCGCCGCCGGTGCGGGGCCCATGCCCAAAATGCCGTTTTCGCTGTGCAAAATCACTTCAATGCCGGCGGGCAGGTGGTTGGCCACCAGCGTCGGCATGCCAATGCCGAGGTTGACGTAGGCGCCGTCATGAATGTCTTGCGCCACGCGTTGCGCGAGCTGGTCCTTGCTGCGCTTTTGGTAATTTGTCTGACTCATTTCAGGCCGCCTTCTTGAAGCCGCCAGCCTCGGTGGCCACACGGTCTATCTTGACAATCTTGCTGACGAAAATTCCGGGCGTCACGATGTGCTCCGGGTCCATGCTGCCGAGTTCGGTAATTTCATGCACCGTGGCCACGGTCACCTTGGCGGCGGTGGCCATCACCGGGCCAAAGTTGCGCGCGGCCTTGCGGTACATCAGGTTGCCCCAGCGGTCGCCACGCTCGGCGCGGATCAGGGCCAGGTCGCCGTAAATCGGCATTTCCAGCACGTAATGCTTGCCGTTGATCTCCCGCGTTTCCTTGCCCTTGGCCAGCTCGGTGCCGTAGCCGGTGGGCGAGAAAAACGCACCAATGCCAGCGCCGGCCGCCCGGATGCGCTCGGCCAGATTGCCCTGCGGCACCAGTTCCAGCTCGAGCTTGCCGCTGCGGTACAGCTCATCAAAGACATAGCTGTCGGCCTGGCGCGGAAAGCTGCAAATGATCTTGCGCACCCGGCCCGCCTTGAGCAGCGCCGCCAGTCCGGCGTCGGCATTGCCGGCGTTGTTGTTGACGATCACCAGGTCGCTGGCGCCCTGCGCAATCAGGCCGTCAATCAGCTCATTGGGAATGCCGGCCGTGCCAAAGCCGCCAATCATCACCGTGGAACCGTCCTTCACACCGGCCAGAGCCTGGTCGATGGACGGGGCAATCTTGTTGATCATTCAAAAGCTCCAGAAAAACGAATGGCTTGGATTGTGGTCTATCGCTCGTGCACTGCAACAAAAAAAGCGTCGGGGGCTCTCATACACTCCGCCCGCAAAAAGTATTTTTTCATTACAAGCCACTTAAACAATAAGTCACTAAATATTACTTTTTTAGTTTTTTAGAAGGTTGCGCCATTACGATATGAGCCTTTTTTGACTCATTTCGACGGCCCCTGGCCGATTTGCCTTGCTCACGCCTCACCAAGCCAAATACATTGCGCATGAACAAACGGCCCAACACCGGGGTGCCGCCATGTCCGTCGCATGGCCCCAGGTCGAATCCGAGACCATTGAACTCAAAACCAGCCTGGCCGAACTCAAGCAAGGCCTGACATCGCTGGTGGCCATGCTCAACAAACATGGGCAAGCCGATCTGTGGTTTGGCGTTTCCCCCAGCGGGCAGCCGGTGGGCCTGATGGTCACCGACAAAACCCTGCGCGACGTGTCGCAAGCGCTGGCCACGCACATCGAGCCCCGGCTCTACCCCGAAATCACATCGTTTGAAGTGGCAGGCAAGGTTTGCCTGCGCATCCAGGCCGCGGGTCACCAAAAGCCGTATTTCGCCTACGGCCGCGCCTACATGCGCGTGGCCGACGAAGACCGGCAAATGAGCGCCCGCGAGTTGGAGAGCCTGATTTTGAGCCGCAACAGCGCCGCCCTGCGCTGGGACAACGCGCCCAGCACCACGGCCCTGGCTGAACTAAGCGAAGAAAAAATCTGCCGCTTTGTGGAGCGGGCCGGGTTGCCGTGGGACAACACCGCCAATGCGCTGGCCAAGCTAGGCCTGCTGCAAGACGGGCAACTGCTCAACGCCGCACGCCTGTTCTTTGCCCAGCAGCCCATCCAACTGCGCTGCGCCGTGTTTGCCAGCACCACCAGCGCCACCATCATCGACCGCCACGACTTCGACGGCGACATCCTGGAACTGATTGACGAGGCAGAAAAATACATCCTCAAAAACATCCACATCGGGATGCGCCTGGAAGGCATGCGCCGGGTGGATGTGCCCGAAATCTCGCGTGCGGCCCTGCGCGAAGCGGTCATCAACGCCTTTTGCCACCGGGACTGGCGCGACCCGGACTACATCCAGATCGCCATTTACAAAAACCGGGTCGAAATCCGCAACCCCGGCGGCCTGTTTGATGGCCTGACCATCGAGGAAATGCGCCGGGGCAACGTCTCGCACCGCCGCAACCCACTGATTGCCGACCTGTTTCGGCGCATCGACATGGTCGAAGCCTGGGGGCGCGACATGCCCTTGATGCTGGAAAACGCACCCGATGTCGCGTTTCGCGAAGTGGTGGGGCTATTCATCGCCAGCTTTGCGCGG
>CAJAOB010000429.1 GCA_903941205.1 uncultured Burkholderiales bacterium
AGCACGGACGAAACGATGACAGCAAAAATGGCGGCATACATCTTGTCGTACTCAGCGACCGATTGGCTGTACGAAATGATGTCGCCGATGCCGGTAGGGGTGATCAGGAGTTCGGCCAGGATGATGCCGATGAAACCCGATGCGCAACCCAGACGTAAGCCCACAAAAATCAGCGGACTGGCCGACGGCAAAATGATCTTGGTCACCACCTGCATGCGGGTGCCCTGAAACGAGCGCGCCATCTCAACCAGCGAGACCGGTGTATTGCGCACTGCGCCCAGGGTGTTGAGCACAATCACCGGCATGGCCATGATGCACACCGTGAAGATCTTGGCGGTGATGCCAATGCCGTAAGCGAAGGTGAGGATGGGAATCAGCGCAGCCAGGGGGGCCGCCTGCGCCACGATGAAGATGGGTGAAAACAGCCACTCGGCCGACTCCTTCAGTCCCATCGCCATGCCGAGCGACACGCCGATAAAAATGGAAACCAACAAGCCGATGGACAAGGGATAAAGGGTTTTAGCGAAGGCGCTTCCGAGCGAGCCGTCCAGAGTCAACTGGAACAAGGCTGAAATGGTGTCGGAAAAGGAAGGTAGCGCGGCGCTGATGCCTATGCGACCGGCATATTCCCAAGCCAGAATGACGGCCAGAAACGATGCGATCTTGAGAAAAAAACTTTTGGAAGCAGACATTTAGATTCTCGTGTTCAGGTACCGGCCATAAAAAGGGGGCATCTGTTCATGCCCCCTTCGCTCTAGCGCCGAAACGCTCCAGGTTTACTTGCCTGCGGCCTTGCGAGCCTTGTCCAGTGGCGAGAGGTACCAGAAATCTTCAACCTTGAGAGAAGCTGCAGGGCCCTGCATCTGGCCGGCTTCCGTGTAGAACTCGAAGTCGCTCTTGGCCACTTCAGTGCCGCCGCCGACAGGCGAGAAGATGCCTTCCTTGGTGCTGACTTTGTAAAAGTCGGTCACGCCGGCAAGCACTTCTTTGGGCTGGTCGGCCATCAGTTTGTACTTGACGCGCTCTTGATCGATGATGCCGGGGTTGGCGTTCATCTCGTTCCAGAGTTTGTAGAACTCGGCCACGATGATGTCGACTTGCGGCTCATTCTTTTTGATCCAGTCCATGCCGGCAAAAATGGTTTCGTCCGAGGCCGGATTCGATACGCCGGGCAGGACGGTGAACTGGCCAGGGGCGGCCTTGGCCATCAGTTGGTTCTTGTTGGCGAGGTCCAGAATGGTGCCCTTGATTTGGCCTTTGAGCATGCCGATAGCGCGGTTTTCAGAGCCGGGCACATAGCTGCGGTCGCCAAACTTGATGCCTTCGCGTTTAGCGATGATGTTGCCAATCGCCTCGGTTCCGGTACCGCGGGCGTGGAAAGTGAATGGCTGACCATCAAGGTCTTTCCAAGTCTTGTATTTGCTGTCCACCACCGGAAAGAAAACCAGCCGGGTGCCCTGGAACAAGATGCGCATGGGGGCTTTGGACTTCTGGATGATCGAGTACGGAGTACCCACACCCAGATCAGCCTGTCCGTTGATGACGGCCTGAATGGCCAGTTCTTCTTTGGAGAAGAAAGTGATTTCGTAGTCCACGCCACGTGCCTTGGCACGCTCCAAGGCGATGACCATGGAGACGGTCTCGGTGGACAAAACGTCTCCGAACGCAACCCGCACCTTCTTTGCCTGCGCATGGGCGCCAGCGGCCAGTGTGACGAGCACAACCGCCCCAACGAGCTGGGTGACCAAGCGTTTGATCCCCGTGAGTGAGTAAAACATGTCTGTCTCCTTGCTTGTGAAAATTTGGCGCAGCGGCTATCTGACTACTCCCCGCCTCCGATCGCCAGCTGCGATACGAACTGAACCAATATGCCGAATGGTTTTCACCGTCGAACTAGTTGGTTGCCGTATTTTAAGAAGCACCTGCCCGCCAGATATGGGGGTTTACCATTGAAAAAATGACCGGGTTTCAAATAAACCAATTGCACATTGGTTTTAGAATCCTCCTTCGACGCAAGAAGGGGCGCTGCAGCGCTTGACTAACCGTTTTAAACAAGGCGTTGTGGTGAATTCAGACTTATTGCCGTTGGATGATGCGCCGGAAGACGCAGAAGTGCTGGCGCGACTGCGGATGTTGCTGGTCGAACTCGAAAAAGCCGATACCGACAAGCGCCTGCCTAACGAACGCGCCCTGGCGCAGCGCTTGGGCGTCACGCGCGCCAGGCTGCGCAAGAGTCTGCAAGTTCTTGAAGAAGAGGGACGCTTGTGGCGCGGCGTTGGCCGCGGCACCTTCATCGGCCCGAAGCCGGCAGAACGCCCCGACGCGGCTTTGCTGGCCTCCAGGACGAACCCCGTTCAGGTGATGCGCGCAAGAATGGCGATAGAGCCGGAATTGGCCGGCCTGGCGGCCGTCAACGCCACGGACGACGAGATTGCCCAACTCAAGGAGCTGAGCCGACGTTGCAAATTCGCTTCAAATTGGCGTGAATACGAGTTCTACGACGCCCTGCTCCACCATGAGATCGCGGTGTCTGCACACAACACCATTTTGCTGGCTCTGACAGATTTGCTGACACAAGTTCGCCGTTCAGTGACCTGGGGCCGCCCGCGGCCGGAGGGTGTCAGGCCGCCGGAGGCGCATCACAGCTTTGTCGAACACGACAACATCATTGACGCCATCTCCCACCGCGAGCCAATCAAAGCGGCAAACGCCATGCGGCGGCACCTGCAAACGGTTGAAGACCGCCTGGTTGGACGCGCCTGATTCGGTGGCAGTTGCCGCCCTAACGGGCTTGCGCGGGACCACGGAGCAGGCCCCATCCGGGCGCTAAAGTTGCGGGGCGGCAACTTTGGACACCCTGAAGTGCTTGAGGCACTGGACAAGCGGTGGTGCACAAGGCGGTGGTGCACAAGGCGTTGCAGTGCCCGTCAAGCAACTCATAGCCAAGAAAAGCCGCGCAGTCCTCAACTGATATGCGTGGCCAGCAAGAGACATTCGTAGCGCTTTCAAGGGATTTTTCGCTCACTTGTGCGCTGGCGGCAAATCCGCGCCACTCACATGCGCCAACACCGTCGCTATGCCGATGCGCTCGCCCAGCGTGGGATACGGGTGAATCGTCTTGCCGATCTCCACTGTGCCGGCACCAATTTCAAGCGCGGGTGCGATTTCGCCGATGCTGTTGCAGCACAGGTTCGCCATACGTTTAAACGACGCCTTGATGGCCGACAAAAATCATCATCGCGCGCAAGGTGGGGAAGGCAAGCGCAGCTCGCATCAACCCAACATTGCAGCGGGTCGCCACGATCTATGCAAACCCCTGCCTGATCGCCCGCCATCAAGGTGGGAGCCCGCACCATCATGGTCCGCTCCGCAATTCTTGAAGGCGCCAGACCGGCGGCCGAGCGCCAGTCCGGCGCCGGGTGGTTCGGGTCGGTGATGAGCTTTCACCAAGTACCTGTGCACGGCACAGGCTTTGCCGGCTCGCGCCATGACCGCACGTGGCCTTTAGACGTACGCTGCGCTCAGCCCGAGCCGCTCTTGGCAGCCAGCCCATGGATTCTGTTGCATTCGCCAGAACGGCGGCGGTGAGTGAGCGCGACCTGGTCAGGGAGCAGGCCCTGGACCCACTTATTTCGGTCTGGCGCTTGGCAGCTTCGGCAAAAACGCCGTCAGCAGTCCGATCAGCGGGATGAAGGAGCACAACTGGTAGACCGTGGTGATACTGGTCTGGTCAGCTATCCAGCCCAGCAACGCGGCGCCCAGGCCGCCGATGCCGAAGGACAGTCCAAAAAACAGGCCGGCTACCAGACCGACCCGGCCGGGCATCAGCTCTTGTGCAAACACAATGATGGCGGAAAAGGACGCGGCGGTGATCAGACCGATCAGCACCGTCAGAATGGCCGTCCAGCCCAGACTGACATAGGGCAGCATCAGCGTGAATGGCGCGGCACCCAGAATCGACAACCAGATCACCGGCTTGAGTCCCAGCCGGTCGGTCGCCAAGCCGCCCAGCAGCGTGCCAAGCGCCACCGAGAACAAAAACAGGAAAAGGTACATCCGCGCGTCTGATACCGTGACCCCGAACTTGTCGATCAAGTAGAACGTGTAGTAGCTGTTGATGCTGGCAATGTAAAAACTCTTGGACAGCACCAGCATCATCAGGATGCTGACCGCAAACATCGCGGCTCGGGACGGCATGGGCGCGGACTTCACCACGGCGGCGGACTGGTTTGCACTGGCCGCACGCTGTGCGGTGTACCAATTACCAACCTGCCAGAGCACGGCCATCGCCATCAGGGCAGCAGCAGAAAAGGCCGACACGCTGGGGCGGCCGAACGGAATGATGACCCAGGCTGCAGCCAGCGGCCCCATGGCCTGGCCGGCACTGCCGCCCACCTGGAAGATCGACTGGGCAAAGCCATGTCGCCCGCCGGAAGCCAGCCGCGCCATGCGCGAGGATTCGGGATGAAAAATTGCCGAGCCGGTGCCCACCAGCGCCGCTGCCACCAACACCATCGCGTAATTGGGCGCCACCGCCAGCACCAGCAAACCGACCAGGGTAAAGCCCATGCCGATCGACAGGGCGCGCGGCTGCGGGTGCTTGTCGGTGTAAGAGCCGACCAAAGGCTGCAGCAGCGAGGCCGTGAGTTGAAACATGAGCGTGATGACGCCAATCTGCGCGTAGCTCAGGTTGAAGTCACCCTTGATCTGCGGGTAGATCGCCAAAATCAGCGACTGCATCATGTCGTTGAGAAAGTGCGAGAAACTGAGCGCACCCAGCACCCGGTATCGGGTGCCCTCGGCCCGGGCGAGACCCGGATTCGGATGGACTGGCGTGTTGGGCGGTGTGATGGGGGTCATGGTGGGTTCGTTGAAGTCGAGTGCCGACTGTACGCGGTTCGCCTGCCCCGCTGCACGCGCGTGCACCGGCCGCAAGGCCCGCAGCGAATGCAAAGACGCCGCTTTATCAAGTGCAAATCCGTTCACGGCAGCGATGCAACAGGCATCAAGAAAGCCTAACCCGGCACGCGCCCGCCAGAACCTGCAAACCCACCCTGACCCTTGCCGCCCTGGGTCATGCGCAATCTCTTGCCACTGGCGACTTTGTTGGAAAGCTTGCCGGCGGACCGAAGACACCGGCTTGGCGCCAGGCACTTAGCCACAAAGAGGGCACCCCCAAGCGATCAGCCCATCGGGCGCCATCGCAGCAGGATCGGTGTTGCGGGCCGAAGGGTGATGGCCAGATCGCCTTTGGGCCAAGGATTTTCGTCTGGCCACTCCAGGCTAAAGCGCTGCAGTTTTACGAAGTGTGGACAAGCCAGCGGGGCCTACTCTGTCTCAGCCGACGTCATGGTGCCCGGCAACTCAGCAAACTTGGCCGCCATCGTCGGGTTGCCCCGTGTGAGCTTCTTGATCGTCAGATCGTCGGCCTTGTCGTTGGCCAGGCGCAAATTGTTTGCTGACTTGTGCAGCGCTTCCTTGGTCTTTTCCAAGTCCTTGATCGCTTCATCGATGCGCTTGATGGCTTCTTCAAAGCCTTCGGAGGCCAAGCGCCAATTGCGGCCGAATGCCGTCTTGAATTCGTCAAGCTGGGTTTCGAACTTCGTGATGTCCACGTTCTGCGAGCGCACCAGCGCCAGCTCGGACTTGTACTTCATCGCGTTCAAAGCGGCATTGCGCAGCAGCGTGATCAGGGGCACAAAGAACTGCGGCCGCACCACGTACATCTTTGGATAGCGGTGCGACACATCGACGATGCCGCTGTTGTACAACTCGCTTTCCGGCTCAATCAGGGAAACCAGCACCGCGTACTCGCACGCCTTTTCAGTGCGGTCCTTGTCCAGCTCTTTCAGAAAATCGTCGTTCCTCTTCTTGTTCGCCGTTTGATCGCTCTCGTTCTTCATCTCAAACATGATGGACACGATCTCGGCGCCCAACTCGTCCGAGTCACGAAAGATGTAGTCGCCCTTGCTGCCGGTGCGAGCGTCGTTGTCTTTTTCAAAATGAGCTCGCTGAAAGGCGGCAGCACGAATGCGGTTGAACTCGATTTCGCAGTGCTGCTCCAGCGTCTCACCAACCATCTTGGTGGACAGGCGCGCCTTCAAGTCGCGCAGCCGCTCGATCTGGTCATCGCGATCTTTGATCTGCGTTTGGTACTTGTCTTTGAGCGACTGCTCTGCGAGTTGCTTTTCAAGCTCAGCCCGCGCCAGGCCGTTCTTCAACTCGTCGCGTTCCCGCTCGACCCCATTCAAAGCCTCGGTGATCGCCAGCTTTTGTGCAAGCTCGGTGGCGTCTAGTTTGGCCTTCAGACCTTGAATTTCCGCGTCCTTGGTCGCGGCGGCATGCTGCAGCCCGCTCGCAAGCTTTGCCTCGGCCAGCTCTGTAGCAGCCAGCTTGTCGCGCCTGGCCTGCGCAAGTTCATTCGCGAGCGCGTCACGCTCTTTTTGCACATCGCTTAGCGCCTCTGTCACGGCCAGTTTGCGCGCAAGCTCACCCGCATCCAGCTTGGCCTTGAGTGCCTGGATTTCGGAATCCTTGGCTACCGCAGACTTTTGCATTTCGCTGGCAAGCTGCGCCTGCGCAAGCTCGACGGCATTGCGCTTGTCTTGCTCGGCCAATTCAAGCCGCTCATGCAACTGCTGCTCGAAAGCGCCGTCGCGAACTTGCTTCAGGATGTCGGCGTAGCCAGCTTCGCCCCGGCGGCCACCCAAAGTGCTCCACTTATGGCCACCCAAACTGCCCCACCCGGCCAGGGGTGATCTGACGCATTAAATCTGTTGTGTAGCCCCCCTAGGCTGGGCGGCAAGACGTTACTTTCAACCCCCTCATCACAGAGGGGATCACAGGAGTGAACGTTTTGAAGCCACACTTGCAAACCACTATTTGGACGCTGCTCAAGGCCAATGCCAGCCAGCGAGAGA
>CAJAOB010000430.1 GCA_903941205.1 uncultured Burkholderiales bacterium
CTTTGCCCTCAAAGCCGTCCACACGAACGGTGTCGCCAATGCGAACACTGCGCTCGGCCAGCATCAAGAAGCCGCTGACATAACTGGCCGCCAGTTTCTGAAAACCAAATCCGACACCCACGCCCACCGCCCCGCCTATCACCGACAGTGCCATCAGGTCGATCCCAACCGCTGACAAGGCCACCAACAGGCCGACGAACACCAGCAAGGCCCGGGTGGCGTTGCTGATGGCCTTACGCAGGGAAAGGTCGCTGCCCGTGGCCGATCGAAGCAAGCGCGCCTCGATCGCCGACGAGATCCAGAGCGTCAAGATCAGCACGCCGCCGGCCATCAGCGAGCCCTCAATGATGGTGCGCAAGGACAGCGTGGTCGCACCCACGCGCCAGGAGATGGCTTCGAGCTCTTCCAGAATCAGCGGCATCAGGCCGCTGACCCAAAGCACCATCGCAAGCCAGACCAGCCAGGAGATACTTTGTTCGAGCGCACGCACCAACGGCGCCTCCTTGAAGGCTGATTGCAGCACTTTCACGCCCAGGCGGATCAAGGCGAGCGCAACCAGCACGGGCACCGCCACCTTGAGGACAGTGATCTGCACGAAGGGGGCCAACAGCGCCCGGGCAGCCAGGGCCATACAAAGTACTAGCAGCGGAAACATCACGCCGTCAATGATTTTCCGGCCAAACCAGATCGACGAATCGTCTTTCAAATTTGCCCTGCGCCTAAAAAAATAAATCAGCGTCCAGGCGATCGCAGCGCAAGCGGCCAGCGCAGCAAGCTCGAACAAGGCGGCAGGCTGCGCCAGAGCCAGTAGCCAGTCCTCAAGGTTGTCAACCTGCATCGAAGAGTTCGTGGCGCTCGATGGGTTGACGGCGGTCGAAAAAGGAGCAGGCGCAGCCAGCGCGAAGCTCGCAGCGGGACTGCCATAAAAACTGCTGTAAGAGCTGGCGGAGGGAGCCATCAAAAAGCCTCAGGGAGAAGTGACAGCCCAAACGGGCTCAAAGATCAGCCAGCACACGAATATGCGCTTCAACGCTTCGGGCCAGCGCGTTCAGGTGATAACCGCCCTCGAGCGAGGACACGATGCGGCCTTTGGCGTGTCGCCTTGCAACATCCTTGATGCGCTGCGTGATCCACGCATAGTCCTGCTCGACCAGGCCCAGTTGGCCGAGGTCGTCCTCCCGGTGCGCATCAAAGCCGGCGCTGATGAAGATCATCTGCGGCTTGAATTCCTCCAGGCGAGGGATCCAGCTCTGCTCGATCATTTCGCGCACCTCCATGCCCCTTGTGTAGGGAGGAACCGGCAGGTTCAGCATATTTGGGCCAGGGTTCTCGGTACCGCTAAAAGGATAAAGCGGATGCTGGAAAAAGCTGACCATCAGGATGCGCGCGTCGCCGCGGATGATGTCTTCTGTCCCGTTGCCGTGGTGAACATCGAAGTCGACGATGGCCACGCGCTTCAGGCCATGGCGCGCCAAGGCATATTTGGCCGCCACCGCAACGTTGTTGAAAAAGCAAAAACCCATGGCCTTGTTGTGGCAAGCATGGTGGCCAGGCGGACGCACAGCGCAAAAAGCGTTCTCGAGCTCGCCGGCGATCACCGCGTCGGTGGCGGCCAGGGTGGCACCCGCTGCGCGCAAGGCTGCATTCCAAGTGTGAATATTGAGCGATGTGTCAGGGTCAATCTGCGCATGGCTGGGGCCGCCGGCGCTGATGTCTTCAGCCAGCTGAACCGACATACCCCGCAATGCCGCCACCAGCATGCGGTCATGCGCCAGTTCAATGTCGGTGATGGGCGCCTCGGGCGCCTCCCGACGGTCCAGCGCATCACCCACGCCGGTGATCAACAGTCTGTCTTCAATCGCATCCAGTCTCTCGGGGCACTCGGGATGGCCGGCGCCCATTTCATGTTTACGGCAGTCCGGGTGAGTAAAGTAACCAGTCGCAGGCATAGGAATCAGGCCTTCGCAGAGCCTTCGGAGACAGGAATAAAAAGTGAACGCGGCTGGCTGCACAATACATCCAGAAGCTGAAATCAGCTTACCACGTCAAGTTATTTGAAGCACGCAGCGACTGCAAGCCTCGCCCCGCCGCAGCTACCAAAGCGCACCCCTGCAAATAGCCATGCGGGCGCCAGTGCCACGGAGGTGCCTAGAATCAAGCGTACAGCCCGCTTTGAAGGCGCCCAGCTGATCGCGCGGCAGGCAGCTGCGACCCAAAAACCGTCTTTTGCCGACGCCCTAATCCGAACAATGACCGGGATCGATTCCTTGAAACACCCTGAACCCCGCGCCACCCCTGTCTCGGCTCCGGGGATCATCACAAGACTTGGACGGCAAGCACCGGTCAAAAGCACACGAAAAGGCAGGATAGGTGCGCTGGCCTGGCTGATGGTCATGCTGATCACACCACGGACCGCCATGCCTGCGAATACGGCTGACACCGGCAAGGCCACGACAACCCTAGCCCAGGGCTTGAGCACAAACACCTCCGGGCCAGACGCAAGCCACGAAGCGCGCACGGCAGACAAAGCTGCCGTGCACAGCCAAAAGCCGGGCAAGTCGGGCAAGTCGGGCAAACCGGGGGAAACCCGAAAAGCAGAAAAGGCGGAAAAAGCTGCGAAGCTCAAGCGCGGCGCGACGCTCAAGACACGATCAACCCAGCCCGCCGGTCCCCCATATGCCAGCCGGCCCGAAGTCATGACTTTTGCGGATGAACTGGCCGAGCGACGCAGCCTGGATCGAAGCTGGGTCCGCCGCGCGATAGGCCAGGCGCAACACACGCCTGCCATCGTGCGACTCATGCAACCGCCCAGCCAAACCTTTGTGAAAAACTGGCGCGTCTACCGCAGCCGCTTCATCGACTCAAAACGAATCGCTGCGGGCGTCCAGTTCTGGAACGCCCACCAGACCGAGCTGGCGCGGGCCGAAAAAGAATACGGCGTACCCGGACACCTGATCGTCGGCATTCTGGGCGTCGAAACAATTTATGGGCAGGACACGGGCAAGTTCCGCGTGATGGACGCGCTGACAACGCTGGCCTTCGACTTTCCTGCTTCGCATCCGCGGGCACAAGAGCGGAGCGAATTTTTCAAGCGCGAACTTGAACAGTTCCTGAGCCAGCAAAGCCGCCTGGGCACCGACCCCATGCTGCCGCGCGGCAGCTATGCGGGCGCCATGGGCATGCCGCAGTTCATGCCGTCGAGCTGGGTGCGCTTTGCCATCGACTTTGATGGCGACAACACGATCGACCTCTGGAACAGCCCCGCCGATGCGATCGGCTCGGTAGCCAACTATTTCAAGGCCTTCAACTGGCAACCGGGCATGCCAACACACTACCCAGTGAGTTTTGACACGGAAAAACTGGATATGGACGCCTTGATGGCGCCCGACATCTTGCCCACTTTCAGCTTGAGCAGTTTCGCAGCCAAAGGCGCTGTGCTGAAAGGCGCCGCCCTGCAACACACTGGCCCCCTGGCACTGATCGAACTGCTCAACGGGCCAGGCGAGCCAAGCTATGTCGCCGGAACGGAAAATTTCTACGCCATCACCCGTTACAACTGGAGCAGCTACTACGCCATGGCCGTGATCGAGCTGGCCGAGGCGGTGGCGCGGGAAATGAAAAACAAACCTTGATTGGCGCAAGCAATGAACCCGCTGAACCCCAAAAAAACTGCTGCAGCAGGAGGACGGCGGTCAAACCCGTGCCCAAGCAAAAGCACTTTTTTGTCAGCCGGGTGATTCAGCCCGAGCAGCCCACCGATCCAATTGTGTTTGTGGTAATCGAGGCGGTGTTTTCCAAGGCTGTGAAGACCCCAGCATGGCCTGAGCTGCAGGATTACAACGTGTGGCGGCACGCTTGCCTTTGATAAAAAAGTATTTCTGTACAGCCTGTCATCCGTCGCGCGTGGTTTAAAACCAGCCTTGGACTTTTGCCTGTCCGGCTACTCTTGACGGGTTCGCGCCGGAGCCCCGTGGGGATTGATGCGCTACGGGCGTGCTGTCGTCAGGCGGTCAGCCCCAAGCCGATGGCGCAAGGGCCAAATTCTGGCCAGTCGCTGCGCTGAGTCCATCACCAACGGAGCCAGCTCCGCCAGCTTGGCGTCTGTCAGGCGAATGCTGGGCCCGGCGACGCTGACTGTGCCTACGGCTGGCGCATCGGTGGCGGGCCGGATGGCCACGGCCAGAGCACAAACACCGGGCTCGGCTTCGTTGATCGCCAGGCCATAGCCACGCTGAGCCGCTGCCGCGACTTCTTTCATGAGCAGGTCCGTGGACCGGATCGCGTTAGGTCCCAGGGCGGCAGGATCGCCGAAACCCGCCTTCATCGCCATGGCAATGGCCTGAGAGGAGTCCAGAGTCGAGAGCCAGGCCTTGCCGGACGCGGTCGCACACAAGGTGACAGAACCCGACGCCTGGGGCGGCTGGTACATCAGCCCGCCAGTGGCGCCCTGGGCATGGGCCAGCCAGTTCAGGGAGCTGGCTGCCACCACGCCCAGGCGCACGTATTCCCGGGTGTTGCTCGCCAGTTCGTCAAGAATAGGCTGACAAAGGTCGGGAATGCCGGTGTCCAGGTAAAAGCGCTGACCGAGAATCGTCATGCGCATGGTGAGGCGGTAGAAACCGGTGTGCGGCTCCTGCTCGACCCA
>CAJAOB010000431.1 GCA_903941205.1 uncultured Burkholderiales bacterium
CGTGGGGGCTTTATTCATGGCCACAAACCACTGGTCGGTCAGCATCGGCTCGATGACCTGGCCGGTGCGGGCACAGCGCGGCACCATCAGCTTGTGTTTCTTCACTTCAACCAGAAAGCCCTGGGCTTCGAGGTCGGCCACGATCTGCTTGCGCGCCACAAAGCGGTCCAGGCCGCGGTATTTCTCGGGGGCGTTGTCGTTGATGGCCGCGTCCAGCGTCAGCACGCCAATGATGGGCAACTGGTGGCGCTGGCCCACCGCGTAGTCGTTCACATCATGCGCGGGCGTGACCTTGACCACGCCAGTGCCAAAAGCCATGTCGACATAGTCGTCGGCAATCACCGGGATGCTGCGATCGCACAGCGGCAGCGTGACCCTCTGGCCCACCAGGTGCTTGTAGCGCTCGTCTTCGGGATGCACCATCAGCGCCACGTCGCCCAGCATGGTTTCGGGGCGGGTGGTGGCCACCGTCAGCCAGCCCGAGCCGTCTGCCGGCGCGTTTTCCAATGGGTAGCGGATGTGCCACAAAAAGCCGTCTTCTTCTTCGCTCTCGACTTCCAGGTCGCTCACGGCTGATTTGAGGATCGGGTCCCAGTTGACCAGGCGCTTGCCGCGGTAAATCAGGCCTTGTTCGTACAGCTGCACAAAGGTGGCGGTCACCACCTTGGACATCTTCGGGTCCATGGTGAAGTACTCGTGCTTCCACGACACCGAGTCGCCCATGCGACGCATCTGCCGCGTGATGGTCGTGCCCGACTCTTCTTTCCATTCCCAGACTTTTTCCACAAAGGCCTCGCGGCCCAGGTCGTGGCGCGTCTTGCCAACGCCGGCGAGCTTGCGCTCGACCACGATCTGCGTGGCAATGCCGGCGTGGTCGGTGCCGGGCACCCACAGCGTGTTGTCGCCCAGCATGCGGTGGTAGCGCGTGAGCGAGTCCATGATGGTCTGGTTGAAAGCGTGGCCCATGTGCAGCGTGCCCGTCACATTGGGCGGCGGCAGCTGGATGGCAAACGAGGGCCGGCTGGCGTCCAGCGTCGGTTCGTACATGCCGCTTTGCTCCCAGGCCGGGCCCCAGTGCGCCTCCAGCGCGGCGGGCTCGAAAGACTTGGCCAGGGATTGCAGGCCGGGTTGCGAGACGGGCTGTTCTGTTGCGTTGCTCATGGGGCTTTGGGGGATTTTGTGTTGCGAAAAGCTCTCGGGGCGAAAGCGTTCTCAGTGCGGAGAAGGGGCGGGGAAAGCGTGATTTTAACGAGCCGCCCCCCGGCGTCTGTGCCCTCGGGCCTGGCGTTTTCAGTTCAGTCCAGCTCGACCACCACCGGCACATGGTCGCTGGGCCGCTCGTTCTTGCGCGGCAGCTTGTCAATCAGGCAGCTCTTGACATGCGGCTTGAGCGGCTGGCTCACCAGAATATGGTCGATGCGCAGGCCGCGGTTGCGCCTGAAGGCGAACTCGCGGTAATCCCACCACGAATAGCTTTTCTCCGGCTGCTCGAACAGCCGGAAAGCGTCCACCAGGCCCAGCTCGAGCAGGGCCTGGAACTGCGCCCGTTCCTCGCTGGTGTGGTGAATCGTCTCGCGCAGGCCTTCAGGGTCGTAGGTGTCGCGGTCATCGAAAGTGATGTTGAAGTCACCCACCAGCACCAAGCCCGGCGAAGCTGCGAGTTCTCCGGCGAGCCAGTGGCGCAAGCCGGCGAGCCACTGCATTTTGTAGGCGAATTTGTCGGTGCCCGGGGCCTGGCCATTGACGAAATAGCCGTTGACCAGACGCAGTGCGCCCCGCGGCGTGTCCAGCGTGGCGGCAATCACGCGCGACTGCTCGTCGGCAAAACCCTGGATATTTTTGGCCACGTCCCGCAGCGGCAGGCGGCTCACGATGGCCACGCCGTTGTAAGTTTTCTGGCCAAACACCGCGCAATGCCCGTAGCCGGCCTCTTGCAGGGCTTGCAACGGAAACTTGTCGTCGGGCAGCTTGAGCTCTTGCAGGCACAGCGCATCCACCGGGTTGACCGCCAGCCAGTCCAGCACCTGCGGCAGGCGCACGGCCAGCGAGTTCACATTCCAGGTGGCGAGTTTCAAATCGATCCTAAGTCACTGTATTTATTGAACTTTATCTCTTGCATTCTGGATGATACCCCCACCCATACCCCCAAATTCTTCCGCTGCGAACCCTGTCGATGGCGCTAGGCGGCAATCTGTTGTCGTCATCCTACAGGCGGTCGTCGGCACGCGCTCTTGGATGCGAGGGCAGGGCGTCTTGCGGCCCTCGCCACCGCCGCATTCTCCTTGAGCGCAAGAGCCTGGCAACGCTGCAGCAGGATGTAGAAGGGCTCGGCATGGTCCAAGAGCAGGCCGTCCTCAACCATGTCCTGGTAGTCCTCAACCAACGCCTTCCGCGCGCCACCGCTGGGTGCGAGATGCAGTGCACCGGTGACCGCTGCGCGGTAGTCGATGGGCGCACCGTCGGGCATCGATTCGGCGAAGAAGTTGCTCTTGTGGTCTGCCGCGGCGTGGGCCAACACGCGGTCCTTCCCCTCGCTGTCGGCGAAGCCTGCTGCGTCCAACGCGCGTGGGGCGCACCAGGATGCGCACTGGCTCGACGACGCCGCGGTCGACCCAGCCGATGATGCTGCCTGTCGATTCCGCTCCACCGCCGACGGTCACAGGTCTTCTTGTAGTACGCACATTGCATCCTGAGCACTCCGGAGCATGTCCAGCGCCAAGGTGCCGGGTACATCCGAATCAGGAAAGTTCATGATCGTCTCCTTGAAAACGGCGGCCCAACGGCCACCGCACAGGACAATCGTGGAAACCCTGTACGCATCGGGTTCCATCGTTTTCAGAGGAGAAGGGACCACCCTGCGGGCCTCGCGGCACATAACAACTTACCGCGCAAATACACCGCCGTGATCTGCTCCCTCTCATGCCCCAGCTCTGCGCTGATCGTGAGCCGAGCTTCTCGGTCCATAGCGCGCTGCTCTGGTGTCAGATCCTTGGACCTCGGGCCACCCGCTGCCGGTGCAGCCCAACCGGTGAGTTCGCGGTAGCGAACCTGCGCGTACTGGTGTCGATGCCCGTGGATGCGGTGCACGCCTGCCGCTGCACACTGGTGTTCGAACCGCCGCAGCTGATTGACGTAGAGCCGGTCGGCCGGTATGAGGCTGCCCCTGCCGGCCAGAGCCTTGGCGTCATTGAGCACCTGACGCTGCTCTTCGTTGCGTATCGGGATCTCTCGGGCGCGACCGCCTTTGGTCCAACTGGCCTTGAGCGCGAGTTCATTGCCCCGGTCGGCCCAACCTGGTTGGATCTTGATCGACTCGCCGCGCCGCAGACCAAATGCGGCTTGCAGTCGCAGTGACATCGCGGTGTACGGGTCGGTGATGCGGCCGAGCTCGACGCCCGACAACTCGCGCGCCTTGCTGACCTTGGTGACGTACTGCCGGTTGGCTATGTCGTAATGGCTGTTGTTGCGTGGGAGGACGTTCTGTTTGCCGATCTTCTCGGCCCACCAACGCAGTTCGGCCATTCGGTTCTTGAGGGTGCCCACGGCCAGGCCCTCGGACAGCCATCGCTGGACCAAGCCTTCGACGTGCTTGGGCTTCAGGCTTGCCGCCGTCTCATACCGGAAACCGAGCTCTTGAAGCTGGCCGGCCACCAGGTCGAGCACGCGCTCGCGATCGCGTTGGGTCGCATAGCTGCCGTCGCGGTTGCGTCGGCACACGAATCCCGGAAATCGCTTCCAGCTACGGTCGCGGCGTGGGCCAAGTGACGCCATCACAGGCTTGACCCAGGCCCGACAAGGTCGTAACTCGGCTTCTGGGCGACAGATGCAACGGTTTCGGTGTCAAGGCGTCAGGGTTTTCCATATTCCAGCTCGAATTGCGGCCGAGCAGTGGTCAGCGAGGTTTTGAGGTCACGGATTCAGGTTTGGAATCTGCCCCCGATTTTTCAACTAGAGAGCTTTTCCTGCAATCAGACCTTGATCAGCGACTTTGAGCGCACTTCTGGTCCACTGTTCTCCAATTGGTACCCTTCTTGCAGGCACATGGACTGCCGTTCGCTCCCTCGGGGCAATACCCCCCCCCGTTAAAGTTTTTATCGTTTCTTGGATTCCACTTTGCGCATATAGCACTATCCCAGTTACCACTATTAACAGCTCTAC
>CAJAOB010000432.1 GCA_903941205.1 uncultured Burkholderiales bacterium
CAGCTCATGAACCCGGGCAAATTGCTTTGATGCTTTGATGCTTGGATGGTTTGATGCTTTGACGGGGTGCGCGCTTTCGACCGCGCTTGCCGTGCTGCGCTATGCCGGCTTGAACAGGAGACGCTCTGAAGTGGCGCCGGGCAGGCCCATGATGGACATGGTATTGATGATGCAGCCGCGCTGGCGCTTGACCATGTGGCGTGCCGCCAGACGCGCGCACAAGAAAACGCCGGTCAGGTTGACGGCCAGCACGGCGTTCCAGTCTTTGAGCGCCAGCTCGAGCGAGGGTTGGCGTATGGCCATCCCGGCTTCGTCGCTGACGTCCACGCCCCAGGCGCGGGCCCGAAAGCCTTCGCTCACCAGTTCGACTGCCAGCGCACGGGCAGCTTCAAGGTCGCGGTCAAAGAGGGCGATGAATGCGCCCGATTTCGCCATGCCGCGGGCAATGGCCTGGCCAATGCCGTGCGCGCCACCGGTGACGAGGGCGGTTTATCCCTGCAGGGAAAAAGCGTTCGCCGGATCGAAGCGAAATGCCGGCTGATTCATGCGCAACTCACTTCGAACTTGGGCAGCTCAGGAGCAGTTCAAGCGGGGTTCAGGCGGGGTTCAGGCCTGACGCAAAGCCGTGACCACCGCGTCGCCCATCTCGCGTGTGCCCACCTTGGTCGTGCCTTCGCTGTAGATGTCGGGCGTGCGCAGGCCCTGGCTGAGCACGGCGTCGACCGCAGCCTCTATGCGGGCAGCGGCTTCGGGCTGGTTCAGGCTAAAGCGCAGCATCATGGCGGCGCTCAGGATGGTGGCCAGCGGGTTGGCCACGCCCTTGCCGGCGATGTCGGGCGCGCTGCCGTGGCTGGGCTCGTACAGGCCCTGGTTTTTGGCGTTCAGGCTGGCCGAGGGCAGCATGCCGATGCTGCCGGTGAGCATGGCGGCGGCGTCGCTCAGGATGTCACCGAACATATTGCCGGTCACGACCACGTCAAACTTCTTGGGCGCCTTGACCAGCTGCATGGCGGCGTTGTCCACGTACATGTGGTCCAGCGCCACGTCGGGGTATTGCAGGCCGATCTCGGTGACCACGTCTTTCCAGAGCTGGAAAGTTTCCAGCACGTTGGCCTTGTCCACGCTGGTCACGCGCTTGCCGCGCTTGCGGGCCGCCTGGAAGGCGACGTGCGCAATACGCTCGATCTCGGGGCGCGAGTAGCGCATGGTGTCAAAGGCTTCTTCGCTGCCGGGGAAATGCCCGTCGGTGGCAATGCGCCGGCCGCGCGGCTGGCCAAAGTAGATGTCGCCGGTCAGTTCGCGAATGATCAGGATGTCCAGGCCAGACACCAGCTCGGGCTTGAGGCTGGACGCATCGGTGAGTTGCTTGTAGCAAATGGCCGGGCGGAAGTTGGCAAACAGGCCCATGTTCTTACGCAGGCCCAAAATCGCTTGCTCGGGCCGCAGCGGGCGGTCCAGCTTGTCATATTTCCAGTCGCCCACCGCGCCAAACAGCACGGCGTCGGAGTCCATGG